>JAABSS010000429.1 GCA_011390235.1 Desulfotignum sp. | reverse complement strand
CGGCGCATGAGGGATTCAACCATGGAGCGGATCCGAAGCCGCACCGACCCGGTGCTGGAAATATCATCCACCTTGACCAAAGTAAAGTTTTTCGCCCCTGCTTCCAGAATCTGCCGGTTTTCTTCCGTGGCCACGGCATCAGGGCCGCAGAAATGCCACACATGTTTTTGTCAATAAGGTAACATCCTTGAAGGTGATCACCGGTTTATCCAGAGGGATACCCAGCCTGGAGCAAAGATCCAGGCTGCTGTCAACCACCTCGGCATAGCTGCTGACAATGGGACAGTTGAACGTATTGCTTACCCCCTGGAACTCATCTTGCTCATTCATGACAAGGGGATAGAAAATGCGGTCCACCCCGCGCCTGACCAGATCAAGCACATGGGCATGCGCCAGTTTGGCCGGAAAACAGATACTGTCGGACATGATGCTGCCTTTGGCAGCATCACTCATGGCTGCAGTGGAACCGGCCGACAGGGTGATATTGATGTTGCAATGCACAAAAAAAGCATGCCAGAAGGCAAAATTTTCATAAAAATTCAGGCATCTGGGAATACCCACAGTGAATTTCGGATCAGGGTGGGGTGCGAGATTCCGGTCAAACAACAAGCGGTATTTAAAGTCAGCAAAATCAAACCCTTTTTCAGGCCGGTTCCGTCCTTTTGCGCCGAATATTTTTTCACACCGGTTGCCTGAATAAAAAGATCTGCCGCTGGAAAAAACAAACCGGGTGACAGCACAGGCATTGTCGCATCCCTTGCACACGATCTGCCGGGTCTTGAAATCAGCAATGGTATCCAGGTGGTCCAGGGCCGCAAAAGAAGCAGCCTCCCGGCCCTGATCCGTAAAAAATTTTCTGGCTGCAAGTGCAGCCCCGAAAGCCCCCATCATTTCGGGCATGTCTGTATGGGTGACACCGGTGCCTGTTAAAATTTCCAGCGCCCGGATAATGGAGGGATTTTTCCCTGCCCCGCCCTGGAGCACGATATGGTTTCCCATTTCTTCCATGTCAATGAGCTTGAGCACCTTGAACAGGCAGTTTTTCACCACAGCATAGGACAGACCGGAGCTGATATCTGCCACCCCGGCATTTTCCCGCAAAGCCTGCTTGACCCGGGAATTCATGAAAACCGTGCACCGGGTGCCAAGATCACAAGGGGCTTTGGCCTCCATGGCCAGGGCGGCAAACTCCTGTACCCGGTATCCCAGGGACCCGGCAAACGTCTCAATAAAAGACCCGCAGCCGGAGGAGCAGGCTTCATTGATTTCAATGCGGTGGATGGCCCCATGGCGGATAAATATGGCTTTCATATCCTGTCCCCCGATGTCCAGAATAAAGGAAACCTCAGGATCCATATGTCTGGCTGCTTCAAAATGGGCAATGGTTTCCACCATCCCCGAATCCATCCCGAATGCCGCGCGGATCAGATCTTCTCCGTAACCGGTAACTGCGGTGCCTGCAATAACCAGATCCGGATGCTGGGCCTGGATTTCTTGGCGAAATGCCCGCAACCCCTTTACAACCGCCTGGATGGGGTTGCCATCGTTGTTTTTGTACCAGGAAAACAACACCTGGTTATCCATGCCCAGGGCTGTAATTTTTGTGGTGGTGGATCCGGAATCCACCCCTAAAAAGCATTGAACGTCTCTGTAATCCGACAAGGACATCCTGGGAATAACCATCTGCCGCCTGTTCTGTCCCCAGTTCTCCCGCTCTTTTTGTGTGTGAAACAGCGGTGCCAGACGGCCGTCATTGTCCCGGGGCAGTCTTTGTTTTCGGGCCATGGCATCCAGCAGATGGTGCACTGAAAATGCTGTATCATGGCGCCGGCTGAACATGGCAGCGCCCATTGCCGGCAGCAGGGCTGGCTGCTCAGGAATCACCAGGTCAGATGTGGATAACCCCAGCACCTGCAAAATCGCCTTGACCAGTTCCGGCAGAAAGGCAAACACCCCGCCGCAAAGCAGCAGTCCGGGTCGGATATCGCACCCCCTGGACAGGGTGTTCAGGCACTGGATGGCCACGGCATGAAACACTGATGCCGCAATATCCGCCACCGGTACATTGCGGCTCAAAAGGTTTTGCACATCGGTTTTGGCAAATACCCCGCACCGGGATGCAATGGGATACAGACT
>JAABSS010000428.1 GCA_011390235.1 Desulfotignum sp. | reverse complement strand
TCGTCGTCAATGAATCCATTGCCGGCATAGCCCCGCTGGTGGGCCGTACCGGGTACAGCGCCAGCAAGCACGCCCTGAACGGTTTGTTCACCACTTTGCGCTGTGAACTGCGGAATACCGGCGTTCATGTTATGGTGGTGTGTCCCGGTTTTATCCGCACCAATCTGCAGAAACGGGCACTGGGTCCGGACGGGGCCATTGCGACTCACCCCCAGACACGGGTGGGATCGGAAGACACTGCCGATCATGTGGCTGAACAGATTGCCACAGGGGTTCTTAAAAAAAAGCCCACCCTGGTGCTTACCCCCATGGGCCGGCTGGGGTATTACATTCACCGGCTTTGGCCGGATTTATATGAAAGAATAATGACACACCAGTTCAAAACGGAACTGAAAGGAGAAAAATGATGACAAAACTGAAAATGACCCCCAGCGAAGCCCTGGTGGAAACCCTGGTGGCTGAAGGGGTGGACACGGTGTTCGGCATAGTGGGGTCCGCATATATGGATGCTTTGGATCTGTTTCCGGCCGCAGGCATCAGATTTGTACCGGTGGCCCATGAACAGGCCGCCTGTCATGCGGCCGACGGCCTGGCAAGGGTCACGGGACGTCCCCAGGTGTGCATTGCCCAGAACGGACCCGGGGCCGCCAACTTTGTATCCGCCCTGACCGCTGCATACTGGGCCCACTCCCCGGTGGTGGCCATTGCCCCGGAAACCGGGTCCATGGGCATGGGCACAGGCGGGTTCCAGGAACTGGATCAGATGGCCATGTTTGAAAAACAGACCGTTTTCCAGGTGCGGGTAACTGCGCCCCAGCGGATGGCGGAACTGGCCCGGCAATGCTTTTACAGGGCCAGGCTGGAAAACGGCCCCACCCACTTGAACATTCCCAGAGATTTTTTTTACGGCACCTGTGAAGACGAAATCTACAAAACCCTGGAGATCAGCGTGGGCTCCGGGGACCGGACCGCTCTGGACGAAGCGGCCCGCCTTTTGTCAAAAGCCCGGTATCCGGTGATTCTGTCCGGCGGCGGGGTCAGCCAGGGCAATGCCCTGGATCCTGTGATTGCCCTGGCCGAATACCTGACCTCGCCCGTGGTCAACTCCTATCTGCACAATGACACCTTTCCCGGAGATCATTCCCTGGCCTGCGGCCCCATCGGGTACTGCGGTTCCAAGGCAGCCATGCGCGTGATCAAAAAAGCGGATGTGGTCCTGGCCCTGGGGTGCCGGCTGGGACCCTTCGGCACCCTGCCCCAGTATGACATGGATTACTGGCCGGAACAGGCCCGCATCATCCAGGTGGATGCCAACCCCCGGGTGCTGGGGCTTTCCCGCCGGGTGGACGTGGCCAGCCAGGCTGATGCCCGGGCCTATGCCCAAGACCTTCTGGCCGGGATAAAAACCCTTGATCCGGACCGGCAGCCCGATCTGTCCCGGCTGGCAGATGTTGAAAAAGAACGGGAGAAATGGGAAACCGAACTGGAGAGGTGGTCTGCTTCTTCCGAAACCCCCATGCATCCCAGGCGGTTTCTCAGGGAACTGACCCGGGCCATGCCCAAAGGATCCATTGTCACCACGGACATCGGCAACAATTCATCCATGTGCAACGCCTATCTGAAATTCAGCGGCATCCGGCAGCATCTTTCCGCCTTGAGCTGGGGCAACTGCGGGTTTGCCTATGGCGCGGCCATGGGGGCCAAGCTGGGCTGCCCGGATGTGCCGGTATTCGCCTTCCAGGGGGACGGGGCATATGGCATTTCCGGCATTGCCGAGGTGATGACCGCGGTCAGGGAAAACATCCCGGTCATTGCGGTGGTGGCCAACAATTTCGAATGGGGTGCGGAAAAGAAAAACCAGATTGACTATTACGACAACCGGTTTGTGGGATCCAATCTTCCGGACAACCCTGATTTTGCCAAACTGGCACAAGACATGGGCGCCAAAGGATACAAGGTCACCGATCACCGGGATGTCGGGGATGTGGTGCAGGATGCCGTGGCTTCCAAAAAACCCTGTGTCATCAACGCCGTAATCCAGGGCGGAGAAGCGGTCCTGGCGGAACCGTTTCGCAGGGATGCCCTGAAAAAACCGGTCCGGTATCTGGACAAATACCTGCATCTGAACGGGTAGTGATGCCATTTCCGGCGATGCCCTTCTCTTTGACTTGATGATTCAGGATGGTCTCCCA
>JAABSS010000427.1 GCA_011390235.1 Desulfotignum sp. | reverse complement strand
TTAAAAAATCAATGTCAAATAGAATGATACTCATGTCTATGGTTTCTCTTCTATTGGCACTGGTATAAAAATGGAATCTGCGTTCAAATTCTCTGCGGTTAAAGGCTTTTGTTAATTTGTCCGTGGTCGCCATGGTTTCCAGTCTTTTTTGGAAAAAATTGATCACCAGAATGACAAACACAATGGTGATAAAAGTGATACCCAGGCTGATAAAAAAATTGTGCATAAAGGTTGTCTGGATGGACTTCAATGCCAGGGTTTCATCCTGTTCCACCAGCAGGTACCAGTCCAGCTCCTCCACAAAACGGCTGGTCAAAAGGATATGGTTACTTCCGGCATCATATTCAAAAAAAGCGGGTTCGTTTTTG
>JAABSS010000426.1 GCA_011390235.1 Desulfotignum sp. | reverse complement strand
GTTGTCCACCCTGGCCAAAAGGGTGTCCAGGGTGTCATCGGCAAGGTATCCGGCAATGCCGCAGGAGATGGTAACCGCCTGTTTTTTTCCGCCTCCGGGCGGGCTGATAAGAAAATCATGATCATGGATGGCTTTTTGCAGCCGCCGGGCAATGTTTTTCAGTCCGGGTTCCTTGAAAATGGAGGTGGTGAGAATTTTGGATTTATCCGTATGGATCTGGATGACACCGTCCGGACTGACCATGTAAATGTTTCTGTTGTATCTGGTTTTATAATCGTCCAGAAGAGATGCCACCCGGTCAAAATCAAGGCCCACCCCGACCACCCCCAAAAATTTGCCGTTATCAGCGGTAAGGCGGTGGTTGATGAATATGGTCAAATGGTTTTGTTCCGCTTCATTGGTGTCCACATCCAGGTCATATTCCACATGTTTGTTCTTAAAATTGTAGTACCAGACATCATGGCTGTCATCCGGATGGATCTGTTTGAGAATACCTTTGTAGTGATAATAATTTCGGGAGATATCGGAAACAAAAAATGAAGAGAAAAACCCGTATTTTTCCTGAATTTCGTTCAGATACCGGATAATCTGCCGGACCTGTTTTTCTCCGCCGGTCACCCAGTCCTTGAGAAAGGTATCATTGGCCATGAGGGACGACACAAAGATCGGACGGGTCAAATCCCGCTGAATCTCGGAATATACATTGTCCCGGGCAAGGGGAAGGCTGCTTTCAACAATGGATGAATGAATCTGTTTTTTGGATGCCCGGTAGGAAATCACGTTGGTGACAAAAAAACCGGACAAAAGAATCAGGCTGAGAATAAATATTAATTTGGTTCTGGTGGAAAAAAATTGCATGGTCCTGCTTTTGAAAAAAATTTTGCCAAAATCTTTTTCATACTTAACAGCAATTGCAATGGAATGTAAACACCTATTCCTGTAAATTTCAATTGATGGAATCCGGTGAAAAGTGCTATTAACAGCAATGAACATTAATTATGGAGAATGGCAGACACATGGGCTGTAAATAACGCCGATAACACAAACCATCGCATTCAGAGTATTATACACTTCTTTCATGTAATCCTGTTATTTGCGGTTGTATTCATGGAAGCGGACCGCAATTTTCACATCACATTCACCCGGCTGACAAACAAAGCAAACAGAAGGAAAACACAAATGGCAAAATCGGAAATTGATTTTACAGACTATGATACCCCCTATGAATGCAAAGAGATTTGGAAGGTGATACCCCGGACATCAAGGAGAAATTTTTCATGAAGATTGCCGCGATCCAGCTTGGTGTGATTGAAAACGATCCTGCAGCAACTTTTGACAAGGCGCAACATGCCATTCATAAGTGCCGGGAGGCAGACCTTGTGATCCTGCCGGAAATCTGGCAGACCGGTTTCATGCGGTTTGACCGGTATGTGCCTGATGCCCAGACCATGGACGGCCCGTTTGTGCAGAATATGGGCAAACTGGCTGGAAAATATCAGATCTATCTGCATACCGGCAGTTTTGTGGAAAAAGACGGGGACAATTACTTCAACACCAGTGTGCTGTTTTCTCCGGAAGGGGCTGTTCTGGGCACCTACAGGAAAATCCATCTGTTCGGTTACAATTCACAGGAAACACAGATTCTGACCCCCGGGGACACCCCGGTGGTCGTGGAGACCCCGTTCGGCAATATGGGGATGGCCACCTGTTTTGACCTGCGGTTTCCAGAGCTGTTCCGGGTCATGGTGGACCAGGGGGCAACCATGTTTCTGGTATGTTCTGCCTGGCCCTATCCCCGGCTGCCGGCCTGGACCATGCTCAACCGGGTCCGGGCCCTGG
>JAABSS010000425.1 GCA_011390235.1 Desulfotignum sp. | reverse complement strand
CCAGGGCCTGTTCCCCGGTTTCTGCGGTTTGAACGTCATAGTTATGCTGCTCCATCAAAAATTCCAGCGGCACGACGATATTGGGTTCGTCATCAACGATCAATATTTTTTTCTTCATTCTGCCTCCTTTCCCATGCTGACAAAAAGATACGTTTATATGGAAGAACAGATCAACTCACTGAATTCTTTCATGTTTTGTTGTGCCCGTCAGGGCATGGCCGTGATTACCTCAACGTTCGTATCAGGGTTGGTCAGGGTGGATAACACGCAAGTCCCACGGTTGAGTTATTACTTTACCAGAGGCAGTGTGAAAAAGAAAGCCGCCCCCTTGTCCAACTGGCTTTCCACCCATATCCTGCCGTTATGGGATTCAATAATGTGACGGGTAATGGTCAACCCGATGCCGGTTCCCCGGGGTCTTCCCCTAAAAGAGGAGATGACCTGACGAAATTCATGGAAAATCAGTTCCTGGTCCTGTTTGTCAATACCGATCCCGTTGTCTTTGACCCATATTTTTAAAAAAGCACCATCCCCGGCAACAAAAGGGTCTGGCGCCATCCCCACCGTGATTTTGCCATGGCCCGGGTCACAGAATTTGACGGCATTGGATATCAGGTTCACCATCACCTGTATCAGGCGGTCCTTGTCTCCGGATACCCAGCCCGGGGTATCGGGCAGATCAAAGGTCAGTTCAATATGTTTTTCTTCAATCAACCGGCCCGTGGAAAAAATTGAGTCTTCAATGACTTCCCTGAAGTCAAGCCGTGCCATCTGCCAGTGGATCCGGCCGGATGACATTTTCTGAAAATCCAGCACATCATTGATCAGCCTTGTCAGCCGCTCACTCTCCTTGATGATGATACCCACAAACTGTTGCTGCTTTACCGGATCCAGATCACGGGTCTGGTGGATAATCTCGGCCAGGGACCTGACCGACGTCAGAGGGGTCCGCAGTTCATGGGTGATCGTTGAAATAAACTGGTTTTTCAGCCGGTCCAGCTCCTTGAGCCGTATGTTAGCCGCCTCAAGATCCTGGGTTGCCTTTTCAAGCTCCCGGCTGTAGATGATGATCTGCTGGGTTTCATCCAGGATGTGCATGATCTGATCCATGCCCAGGGGCTCTTCTTCCACGATGGACCGGACCATCACAAGCGCGGATGCCGATCCGATGGCACCGGCCAGCAGTTTTTCCGCAAAACTCACCAGGCCGGCATCTGCAATGGTTTTTTTCTCCCAGTTGATATGGTGTTCCCTGGCATACAGATCAAGGGCTTCCCTGGTCCTGTTTTTCCCCAGGAACCGTTCCAGAAGCATCCGCAGATCCGCCACCGAGGCAGAGGCCCGCCAGAAAGAGGATTTTTCAGATTCCGGAGAACAGGTAAACACATCCACAAACAGGGTGGCCTGTTTCCGTTCCATGGCATTCTGCCTGGAAAAAAGGGACACCCCCACAAAAAGCCCAAGGTTGGCGGCCATGCTCCAGAACACCGCATGGGAGTACTGGTCAAACCCCAGCTGCCCGATATCCATGCCAAACAGGCGGGTCGGGTTCAACAGCGCTATATTGAAAGGCCCGTTGATCAGAATATCTTTGGGGAAAAACCCTGCCTGGGCAAGGGACGGCAGCACCAGGGTATAGGCCCATACCAGAAACCCGGCCACCAGTCCAAAAAGCGCGCCCCGCTTTGTGGCCCCTTTCCAGAAAATCCCGCCGATCAAGGCCGGGCCGAACTGGGCAACGGCGGTAAAGGAGATCATCCCGATGGAAACCAGGGAATAATATTCAACCACATAGTGAAAATACAGATACCCCAGCAGTACAATAACCAGGATGCTGACCCGCCGGATAACCAGCAGCAGCCGGCTCAGATCCGGTTTCTGCTCCAGTTTTAAAAACGGCAGACGCAGCAGCACCGGCATCACAAGATCGTTGCACACCATGGTGGACAGGGCAATGGTCTCAACGATCACCATGCCTGTGGCAGCGGACATGCCGCCGATAAAGGCAAACAGGGTGAGTGCCTGCTGCTCTCTGGCCATCAGCAGGGTCAGGGCAAAATAATCCGCGTCCAGACGTCCGCTGGAAAACTCCAGGACACCGCCGAAAGTGCCTGACAAGGCCGGATTGCAGACCGGATCTGACGCGCACTGTCCAAAAAAATAGATCATCCCCCCAAAGGCAATGGGGATGACAAAAATATTGATGGCCAGCAGATACAGGGGAAAAAGCCAGA
>JAABSS010000424.1 GCA_011390235.1 Desulfotignum sp. | reverse complement strand
AGACTGGAAAATCCCCGCTGTTTGGATATCACGCTCTGCATGGTAATGAATGATGCCGTAGCCAGCAGGGCAATGGCACTTAACCCGATGATATATCGGAGCCGCAAATTTTTGACCGCTTTGAAAGGGTTCATGTTTTATCCCTTCATAAAATCATCCTGAACTGAAATGATGCAATTTCATGACAGATTATGCCTTGAACCGCTGGCCGAAAAATTTGTGAACATGACCCGCAAACAGCAGGGGCAGATATCTGGGCAGAGAATGATGTGTTTTGCGCACCGTCAGAAAAAGGCAGATTGTAAATATCTTCAATCAAAACAAAATTCGGGATCCGGGCATGTTTGATAATATCTGCATTGATTTTGCCTGCATCGGTCTTGCCGCAGCAAATATTTAGATCCCACTGCTGGCCGGCAATAATACGTTGTTTTGATACCACATTCTGCGCGGTACTATATAATGCTGTAACCAGCAACCAGCAGGACAATGGTGCCCAAACCAATGATATACTGAAACCGCATTGATTGACAGTTTCGGGAAAATCAGGTACTTGTGGGACATCATGACAGAAGAGAAAAGAAACGGCCTTGTTTTTCTGGCCCGCAAATGCCGCCTGCTCACCATGGAACAGGAAGAAAAATTGATGGCGCGTTTGCATAAACGCCGGGAAGAACAGCCTGAATACACAGAACTCGATCTTTTACAGGAAACCAAAAGCCTTTCCAGGGAGGACATCCAGTTTCTTCTGGCTGTTAAAGCCCACCTGGAAATGAAAATGCTGGACAAACGGTTTGGTGAACTGGGGGTGGCCAACCGGTTTGTACGGCCGGAAAACGTCAGACAGGCACTGGACCTTCAGAATGATCTTTTCAAAAAAACCAGACAGAGCAAACTCATCGGTGATATTCTACTGGAAAACAAGCAAATATCACGGGCTGATAAAACCGCTATTCTTCTTACCCAGGACCGGATTGCCGATGAATACCTGGCAGAAGCCATGAATGATATTGCCGTCACAGAAATTGAAAAGATTTCCCTGAACATGCGGTTCGGTGCCATTGCCGTTAAAAAGGACATGATAACCATTGATCAGCTCAACACAGCACTCAAAGTCCAGGAACAGGAGATGGCTGCCGGCAGTCCCCGGCGGTCTCTGGGGGAAATCCTCAAAAAGATGTATCACATTTCCGGGGATGATCTGACACATATCCTGAAAATCCAGAAAGAGATGGAAAAAAAACGGCTGGCCCTTGAAACCGCCCTTTCCCGATATTTTTCTGAATCCAGCATAAACAAGCGGCTGTCCAGGTCATTCAGATACCATTTTTCCAAAAATAAATTGGAGGCCCATGTCCAGAAAATACAAACCCTGCACGAAGATGTAAATCTTCCAGATTTTATCAAGTGGCTGAACGCCATCGGCATCGCTTTCGGGTTCATTGAAGAAAAAAAGATCCAGTCTTTTCTGACAAGTGCACCTGAAGGCAGCCAGATATGTATTGCCAGAGGTATCCCCCCGGAAAAAGGCAAAAACGAGGCTGTACAATATTTTTTTGATACCACCTCCTCAACCAAAGACAGCCCGGATACGCCCAAAGCCTTAGTGCGTAAAGGTGATGTGCTGGCCAGATTTTTTCCGCCGGAAGACGGCAAGCCGGGAAAAGATGTTTGCGGGTTTACCATTGCACCACCGCCACCCGGGCGGATCTCCCTTAACCGGGGGCAGGGAGTGTCAAAAAAAAACAACGCCCTGATCGCCGACACTGACGGCCAGGTCATCTTTTATAAAGACAGAACCTTGTTCGTCCAGCCCGGAACCCATACCATCCCCTTCCACAGCCACACCGGCCGGATCGATACCGATCTTTCCGACCAGTACCAGGATACCATTCTCAAGATGGAGGGCACCATTTATGAAAACGGGCGGATACGGTGCCGGGAGCTGGAAATTGCCGGAGATGTATTCGGAGATGTTTTTGCAGCCGGGAACATCCATGTCAACGGCATCATCGGCCGGGAAAAAGACCTTCAGAAAACGCCGGCCAGGCTGACGGCCGACGGGGACATTTTTGCCAATAAAAAAATTATTCATTCTGTTATCATCACCAGCAAAGGGCTTACAGCCCCTGGTGCGGACCTGGTATCCTCCCAGGTTACGGCTTTTCAGGACATTGTGGTAAAAAACATTATTTCAGACAGCTCCGGTCCCTGTCCCTGTTTTCTCCAAATCAACACACAGGCAGA
>JAABSS010000423.1 GCA_011390235.1 Desulfotignum sp. | reverse complement strand
AATGATGACGCGGTCCTGGTCATTGATCTGGATATCAAGTTGGTTGAATATGTGGCGTAAGGGGGTGCCGATGACCGCTTTTAGCCGGTGCCGGAATCCTGCTTTGTCAACCAGGGTGAGATGTTTTTCAAAAACCGGGGCTTTTTTTTCATAGGCCTGTGCAAGAGAAACAACCGCTTCCGCCCGGATAAAACAGATCCCCATATCTTCGGGGGTCTTGCCGGCAGGCAGCACCGTATCCAGGTGGTCTTTCATGATCATGGCCGGCAGGGTATCAGGGTACACAGAACTGGTTTTCAATACCTGGAGGGAATTAAACCGGGTATGTCCGTTAAGGCCCTCAGGCAGGGTAATACAGACTCTGGCAGTTCCGGCGAGCCGTTTGAGGATCGAAGCCCCCTGTTCCAGATCCCGGGCACGGGTTGTGCTGACATACTGGGATGTGGTGGTCAAAAGGTCTGTGTCTGCGCCGGTGATGACGATGGTCCTGATCTTAAAATTCTCATCTGCAAGGATATCAAAGGGGGGAGCACCGGGCAGTTTTTGCAGGTGCAGGGCCGCAGATGATATGTCTTCCGGTAATTCCAGGGCCTCTATTTCAGATATTTTTTCCGGGTCGTGGGCAATGGTGATGCTTGTGGCAATTTTCCCGAAATCATCTGGATAGGTGTCGATTGATTTTATGGTACCTGCCACAGGAGAAACAACATATGCGGTACTGCCCTCGTAAAGCGTCAGTGTCTGTCCTTTTTTCACCGGGTCGCCTTTTTTGATCAAGGCAGGCCTGGTGTTGTCAATGGCTTCGGTCAACAATAATGTAAAAAGATCTGGCAAAGGAATGGTCCGGGGCCCGTCAGGGTCCGGCTCAAGCAGGTCATAGGTCAGCCTGGGTTTGGATAGAGCAAAAAAAGATCGTTTAATCATGAGTTCCGTCCTTGTTTCGAAAAAACTGTGGTCATGGCTTTTGTGCTTTTACAAAGAAAACAATTGAAACCAGTTTCTTACATCACATGACAGGAATTACATTCTACCGGGCCGGCACCATAATCTGCATGGCATCCAATGCATTGTTCATGAAATGCATCAGGCAGTGACGGCATGTATTCATCACCGATTTCCCCATGGCACTCTCCGCAATCGTATATTTCATCATCATAAAGGTTGTGATGGCAGTCCAGACAGTCCAGAAGATAGGTTTCCGTGTGGGTCTGGTGGGTGAACAAAACCTTACCGGCATCGTTTTGAAACATCAATCGGACTGGTTCGGCCGGGGACGGTGATGAAAAAGAAGCATAGCATACAATTCCTGTGATCAAAAAAACGGTCATGATCAAAACCGCTGCTTTCAGGTGTGGTTGTGATGTCATATGTAATCTTCCAGTTTAAGGGTTAGAGTTTAGGAGACAAACCCACAACTGGCAGCGTATATAGTATATTGTGGAAGGGTTGGCAAGAAAAAAAATTATTTTGAAGGAGCCGTGCAGGAGGCCGGAACAATGGGCTTTGTTTTTCTGACAAGCACGGGTTTATATCCCTGCTTTTTATTTAGAGCCGCTGATTTTTTATGGAGAACAAAAAATGCTGCCCCAAATGATGAAAATCCCAGCACCATGGCCAGAAAAGACCGATTGATATCAATGAACGGTGCCAGCGCATTTCCGGCCAGAGCCCCTATTAGCAGGCAGATGATGGGGACCACATAAACCAGGAAAGTCAGCAGCATGACCGGTTTGGTTTCAATACCGATGACCACGGCATCTCCGGCCTGGACCCCAAGGGTATTGGAAACTTCTATCACCATTTCCTGGCCCCTGTGCATTGTCCCGCAACTGTCCTTTGCCGTACATCCTTCACAGGCAGCGGTGCGGTTGGTTTTAATCCAGGCTGTATCGGAATTTGTCCGGGTAACAATGCCGTATTCAGTGATCATGGTTTTTGGCTTTTTTGCCCATATTCAAGTATATCATTATATATAAGGGTATGATGGTATGTCGGGATATTTGGTGTATCAGGTTATAATATCAATAAACCCGCCGTGTCCCGGGCCTTGGCTTGTACCGGGAACAGATTGTGCTTCAGAAGGCTCAGCACTTAAGGTTTTTGCATCCGGTGTGCTGTCGGCTGCATCAGCTGCCAGCAGGCTTTGGGCCTGCGAAGAGAGTTGCACCTGGAATGCCTCCCGGCCGGTGGGATTGGTCTCTTGACCAATACCCATATCTGATGCTGTCTGCTGGTCCTGGCGGGCGGGGTCTGCATTGTCCA
>JAABSS010000422.1 GCA_011390235.1 Desulfotignum sp. | reverse complement strand
CCAGGCAGGCGGCCGGCAAAAAAATAAAAACCCGGATCCGCCGCCAATCTACTGAAAAACAACCCATTGAAAAAGCATCTGTTGAAAAACGACCTGTTGAACCTGTGTCGCCTGGGACTTCCTATGGGGTTTTTGATATTGAAACCCAGAAATCCGCCCAGGAGGTCGGGGGATGGCATCAAGCCAGCCGCATGAAGATCAGCTGTGCCGTGATTTATGATTCTCTAAAAAATCAATATATTGAATATTTTGAATCCGATGTGCCCCGATTTATCGAACACCTGAAACAACTGGAACTGGTCATCGGATTCAACATCAAGCGGTTTGATTACCAGGTGTTAAGCGGGTATTCGGATTTTAATTTTTTAACTTTACCGACCCTGGATCTGCTGGAAACCATTTATCATCACCTGGGATACCGCATCTCTTTAAACAATCTGGCCAATGTTAATATCGGCACCGTAAAATCCGCGGACGGGCTCCAGGCGCTGCGCTGGTGGAAACAAGGGCGGATTGACGAGATTGTTCGATATTGCAGAAAAGATGTGGAAATTACCAGAGACATTTACCTGCTGGGGCAAAAAAACGGATTTCTTTTGTTTAAGAATAAAGCCGGTCAGTCGGTACGGGTGCCGGTGAACTGGTAAGATCGTTATGGTTGGATATGCCGACGCCAAGCGGTTGACCTTGACCCGGAGTGGTTAGGGTAAGCCTCCGGGATTATAAACCGCGGAGCGTCAGCGACATTCCTTGTTCGACGTTCAATGTCGGACGTTCGGTGTTGGAGGTCTTTTTGCAGAAATCCAAATGCGCGAACAGATCCATCATGGTTTGTCAGAGAGTTTCCTGTCCGATAGTTTCCTTGCCAAAATATTGACAAAGATGTTATCAAATAAGTTACTCAACTCAGGTAAGGTTAACCACTAATTTTGAATTCAAAGAGGGCACATGGGAAATGACCAGGATTTGAGCGGAAAATCGCGGGCAAAAAACCTCTTTGCACCATCTGAAACGGGCACAAAAAAGGAAATCAATCACAATAATCCCTGGAAAGTTATTATTGCCGATGATGAGATCGAAGTCCACAATGTCACCAAAATGGTCTTAAATGACTATGACTTTGAAGGACGGCCCCTCCGGTTTTTAAGCGCCTATTCCGGAGAAGAAACCCAGCAGCTCATCCAAGACAATCCGGACACGGCCATTATCCTGCTCGATGTGGTTATGGAAACCGATGAGGCCGGTCTCAAAGTGGCCCGGTATATTCGGCAGACCCTTAAAAATCCGTTCGTCCGGATCATCCTTCGAACCGGTCAGCCCGGCAAAGCGCCGGAAAGAAATGTGATCATTGATTATGATATCAATGAATACAAGGAAAAAACAGAACTCACCGTCCAGAAACTGTTTACCACCATTACATCCGCCCTGCGCTCCTACCGGGATCTGCGCATCATCGAGAAAAATCGTTACGGCCTGGAACATATCATCCGGGCGTCTGCCCGTCTTTTTGAGCACCAGTCTTTAAAGGATTTCGCAAAAGGCGTGCTGACGCAGCTGGTGTCCATCCTGAAACTGGACGAAAGCTCCGCCTACCTGCACCTTTCGGGCTTCAGTGCGTTAGAGCAAAAAGATGATTTTATTGTTCTGGCTGCCACCGGCAAATATGAAAGTGCGGTGGACCAATACGTGACCAGCATTTTTCCTGAAGATGTGCTGAAATATATTCGCCAGGCGGTCAGCGAAAGAAAAAGTCTCTTTATCGAAGATATCTATGTCGGCTATCTGTCCACCCAGAGCGGAATGAAAAATGTGCTGTTTTTAAAATCCTGCAGTCACTTGAACAAGCTTGATCGGGATCTGATCCGGATTTTTTCAAACAATGTGGCGGTGGCATTTGAAAATATTCTCTTGAACAAGGAGATTGTCGATACCCACAAGGAAATGCTGCTGACCCTGGGCGAGGTGATTGAACACCGGTCCACGGATGTGGGCAAGCACGCCCACCGTGTGTCACTGTTCTGTCACCTGCTGGCGCTTAAATCGGGTTTGAGCCCGGAAGAGGCCGATCTTTTAAGACTGGCTGCCCCCATGCATGATGTGGGCAAAGTGGCAATTCCGGACTCAATTTTATTTAAACCCGCGACACTGACCCCGGAAGAATTTGAAACAATTAAACCCCATACATCCATTGGATATGCTATTTTCAAAAATTCAAACCGCCGGATCATGCAGGCGGCCGCCATTGTGGCTCAGCAGCACCATGAACACTGGGATGGCGGCGGTTATCCCCAGGGCCTG
>JAABSS010000421.1 GCA_011390235.1 Desulfotignum sp. | reverse complement strand
TGTTAAGATTTTTTTGAGCCAAGAAGGTCTTCCTCCTTGAGCTCCTGTACCAAACCTGCCCTCTCAAAGGCTGCATGAATGCGCCGTTTGCTTTCTGTGGCCTTTAAAAGGAATATTTCTTCTCTGCATTTCATCAGCCGGTTGAAGCCGGCAAGAACGACCTGGTCCACCATTCGGTCAAATTCTCTGGCAAAAGCTGAATCCATGACGGGTTCACCAATGTTTTTCAGTGCAAAAATAAAACTGACCGCCTCGGCTGCTGAAAATGCCTGGACCGCCCTGATACGGATGACTGGATCCAGGGCCTTTTCCAGGGTTTCTTCGGTATAGTCTGATGCCAGAAGATGCAAGACATCTTCCAGGGTTTCCCTGGTGACAGCCCCTACAGGGTTGTCAAACCGGTCCACATTTTTGCCCAGGATTTTTGCGCTCTGGGCCGGATAGGTGTCAATGGTGGCCTGGAACCACTTTTTCAGCAATATGGAGTGATTATCTTTAAGTATCTGTTTTACTGTCATTTGTTTGTACAAATTTCCTTGTTTATTAAACAATACTGCTCTGTAATAATTTTTAGAAGGATATAAACTTACTCAAATTTTATGTCAAGGGTAAAAGCATGCCATTTCCGGGCAATTCAGGGCAAAGAACCCATGAGGCATACGCCTTGTTCAGACAATTGCTTTCCGGTACTGTGCAGGATTGTCTGACCCTTATGCGGCCCTGCTGATGGCTGATTTATCCCTTTTCTTTTTTTACCATTTGGGCTATCTACAGGTCTGTATTTTGTGTTACTCTGCAACAGCTTGTTGGCAGGACATGTAGAAATATTTTTTAAAATGAAAGAACATGATGAATAAATTGGGTTTGCAGGCAGTATGCCTGGTTTTTGTTTTCACTACAGTATTTTTGGGCAGTCCTGCATTGGCAGGACCTTCAGGATATGGTCTGTCTGCTGGATACGGACAAAGCTGGGATAATATCGATATTTTCCGGCTTGGGGTACAAAAACAATTTTCCAGCCACTGGTTTGAAACCGGGCTGGGGTTTTTGTCCGGGTATTTTGAATTGTCTTACAACCTGTGGTAAAAATCAGGGGATCAAACCCATGGTGTGGCATTTTCTCCAATATTTGCCTATTATTTCAAAACAGATGGCAACAATGATGTAATCCCTTATGTGGAAGGGGGCATCGGTGCAGCCTGTATTGATGACTATAAAATAGCCGGCAGGGACCTGTCCTCCAATTTGCAGTTTGAAGACCGCATCAGTCTTGGGGTCTTCATCAATAAAATTAACATCAAACTGGGGTATATGCATTATTCCAACGGGTCATTAAAATTCCCAAATGATGGCATCGATATATGGATAGGTACGGTGGCCTGGCATTTTTAGACCTGTAGCTGCCCCGGGAAAAACTGGAACATAAAAAGGCTGAAAATGGACCATTATTATAAGGAACGTTTCCATGTCCAGCAGGATCTGATCAAAAAAATCGCCCCGCTCATGGAGGTCAGTGATATCATTGAAACTGTGCGCGAAGACCTGCGTACTCTTATTCCCAGTGCAATGGAGGTATGTGTTGTGCTGCTGGATCCGGATGCGGATAAGTACACAAGCCCGCTGCAGTGCGCTTTGTATGAGCGGCCTGTGAGTTGCCAGTCTTGCAAAAGAGATCGGCCGGCTGTACAGCGTGCTATCAGCAAAAAAAAAGCTGTGGTGGTTTCCGACAGTGAACCGGTTGTCAGGCCGGATGGAACGCGGGTGGCAGTGGGTCCAGAATATGCTATGCCCGTGTTTGTGGAAAACAGGGTTCTGGCCATTATCAGTGTGGTGATCCAGCCTTTGACCCGGTATACTCGCAGGGATTTTTATCTGATTCGTGATTTTGCAAACATTTTGGGTACCATCATAGTTAATGCCAAAAGGCAATGGGAAATCACCAAAGAAAAAATCCGTATCAGTCAGACCCTGACAAACCTTTCTGCTTTTGTACCGGGATCGGTCCGTCAGATGGCAGATAAGAACCCGGATCTGCTGACCA
>JAABSS010000420.1 GCA_011390235.1 Desulfotignum sp. | reverse complement strand
TCTGGATTTGGAAGGCTATACCGCCCTGAGTGCCGGCCGGTCTGAAGAGGAGGTGAATGCCATCATTGAAAAAATGTTTTCCAGTTTTGTGGACCCCATCCACCGATCCCATGGAGAGATAAACGAAACCAGCGGTGATGCATTCATGATTATCTTCAAGGACCATGACCCGAAAACCAATGCCATGAACGCGGTGAAGGCCGCCTTTGAAATTGCTGCCAGGAGCCGGTCGGTGAACCAGTCCATTTTAA
>JAABSS010000432.1 GCA_011390235.1 Desulfotignum sp. | reverse complement strand
CAGCCCCTGTATAGATTCTGCCGGCAGGCAGCCGGTCGATGCGGTTTTTGATCAGAATGAACAGCAGCCCGAAAAAAAGGGCTAAAACAACAACCAGCAGGCCCAGTTTCCAATAATTCTGCTGCACGATCAGAAACAGGGAGATCATCCAGAAATGGCAGTTGAACACCCCGTTGAGAGATCCGGCGATGATGATGAACACCATTTCATTTTCGATAAACAGGGCGGTCATCAGCAGGAGTTCACTGAGAACGGTAAGGGAAACCTGTCTGGCCATTCTCTCCCAGGGATACAGGGTGATGACAAATCCCAGGGCGGTGACGGCAATAAAGGCGCAGATCCGGGACAGGGAAAATCCGTTTTTATACAGAAACACCGGAATATAAAAGGGGAACAGCCCGATGAGAAAGGAATGGACCCCTAAAAATGTGTACAGGGTAACTGTCGGCCGGGTCATGTCAGAAGATATCTTTATTGGTGATGTCAAGGGACTCCAGAATGTCGTAAAACCGCTGCAGGTCCTGTTTTTCTCCATACCGGGGGAAATGGTGCATCTTCAGGTAGGGACGGGAATTGACTTCCAGGAAAATGGCACGCTGTTCCGTGTAGGGGATGTGAATCCCTTTTTCAAAAATCGCATCGATTCCCAGGATATTGGCACCGAACCAGGGAGCGATTTTCAAAAACAGGTCCAGGTTATCTTTATGGATGATCCCGGTATCCAGGGTTTCCACAATGCCCCCCGGCGCCAGGGCAACCCGGTTATGCAGATAAACCACCTGTCCTTCAGCAGGCACCGAGGCAAAGGTCAGGTGCGATTTTTTCAAGAACCGGGCGGTTTTCCGGTTTTTCTGAATCGGATGCATGACCGGGTACAGCTGCATCTCTTCCCTTTTCCGGTTCTCCCGCTCTATGAGTTCATTGATGGCTGCCTGCCCGTCCCCGACAACAAAAGGCGGATACCGCCGGATCACTGACATGATCTCATCTTTCACCACCACCACCCGGTAATTTCTGCCGGCCAGGTACTGCTCGATCACAGAGCTCGGCCACCATATTTTTACCAGTACTACCGCCTTGAACAGTTCCCGGTAAGTGGTGATGGGAAAATGGCTGCCCCGGGAAAACCCGCTGACATTGGGCTTGACCACCACGGGAAACCCGTACTGTTTGGCAAACCGCAGCGGCTTGACAATTCCATAAAAAATTTCGCCATGGGCATGGGAAGAAACAGGTTGATTTCCACCACATGGAACCGGCCCCGGATCAGGGCGGACAGATTGTCGGCCTTGACCCCCACCCGTGCCATGCGGAACCGGCCGATCTGTTTCATGAACCCCCAGAGGGTCTCCAGCGCAGTGTGATCCAGGTCGTCCGTGATCTCTTCATACCGGGTGCAGGGGTTGTGAATCGAGTTGACGGGAAACGCCTTGATACAGGTGTTGGTCACCAGGGTTACGGACAGAAGCTGCAGGGTCTTTTCAAGCTGCGCCTCCAGTATACCCATGTCCATTTCACCCTGACTGTTGACAGGAATTTTAATCAGATGCGCGGTTCCCAGCCCCAGCATATATTTTTCCATCAAAAGATCTGTATACAACTGGGTACCTTTTTTGTCTGCGGCCATTGCTCCAGGGGCCATGATAGCCCCCAGAAATGACACCAGCACACACACCATGGTATATAGTTTCATTGGTAAATCTCCTCGATTAAAGGTTTTTTATTATTAACTTCAGTGTTTTTCATCCATCAGGCTTTGTTGTGAACCACCCAGTACCAGATACTGGATACAAGAAAATACACTGACAGCATTTCTATCACCAGGAAAATGCCGTAATACCAGAGCCGGTTCAAAAGGCCCAAAGGTATCAGCAAACCGATTTTGACCGCCAAAAGAAGTCCAAGAGAGTAAAATGTATAATAATACCCTTCTTTTATGACCATTTCGGTCAAAAAAAACATGCTGATATTAATAATGATAAACACATTGGTTGACCTGGAAAGATTGGTCCAGTGCAATACCATCTGCTGTTCAAATGACCTGTTTGAAAATCTTTCCAGTATCATTGTATTGACCCCCTTTTTTTCCGAATCAGGCCTGTGCAAGGATGCCCTTATTTGCAGTTTCAATTCATTATTCTGGAGCCCTGGTAACCGCCTACATTGCTTTACCAGTGCAGTCGGCTCGGCACCACAAAACTTACAAAAATTAATCTGGGAAAATTCAGGCAAAGAATTACATATAAAAATCTTCCAACCTTAAGCAAATTTATTTAATAACGGCTTTTCAAACGGTTAAGCCGCCAATCATAAGGTTGATATTCGATTTGAATGTCTTTGGCATTTTTTTCTAAAAAACGGCGGTCTTGCTCATTGTAAAGATATGGGGCAATAAAACCCAGATGTTCTTCCGGTGTTTTTCCAAAATCATGGCCATACCATTTGAAAACCCTTGAAAGTTTGGCTTTTCCGTTCTTTCGGTCAAGTTGTATTCCCCCTGAATTTAAAAAGGTTTTTCCGGATACGGTAAGGTCCTCATCCAGATTTTCGGCAGTATAAATATCGATAGGAGGACATGACTCTGATGCACATACCAGGGCAAAATGAATACGGGGATCAGTCTTTTCAATGATATAACGCAGCCTCGGATCATTGTTTCCAAAAGGCTTGAATAGGGAAAGGGGGAGCTGGTGATTTCCCCGGAGTATTCCGTGCTCAATATCATCTGCGGTAAAAACCATCCCATTGACGCGGTAAGAAATCCTTCGAAAAAACCGGGGTATCTCCTTGACCGAATCGAAAACACCCAATGCGATGACTCCGTGAATCACCAGCACATTGAAAAGGTTTATCCAGAAAGCCAGCTGTTCGTTTCGCGTTTTAAGGGATGTCAAGTCAAACTGATCCAGATACAGGCTGCATTTTACGTATTCATGATATAGCCGCGAATCGGCCATTTTCTCATAGGCAATCCTTCCTTCGTCCACACGAAAATATGCACCTCTCAGGGTATTCATCAGGTGTTTCAAATCTTTGACGATATCTGCTGAATCCGCTTTTCCGGGCGGATTTTCCTCATTGAGGGAATACTTTCGGGTCATCAGCACTTTGTACGCAATCTTTTGAAAAAATGTTTTTTCAGGAATGGTTTTTTCAGCTTCTGCCCTGGTTTTACAAAGAAAGATAACACTGTTGACAAAACCGATATGGGTGAAAGCCTATGGAAAATTCCCCAGCGCTTCTTTCCAGAAACCATCGTATTCTTCAGAAAAAAGTCCCAGATGATTGGCGGTATTTTCCAGTCGGGCCAAAAGGTTTTGTGCTTCTTCAAATCTTTTCTGGCCGATGAAATTATCCACCAGCCAGAAAGTGCAGACAAGAAACACCCCTTCAGCACCCGGAAGCCCATCTTCTGCTTTGTACCGGAAAACCAGCCCTTCCTCATTGGTAAGTTCCCTGCAGATGGCTTCGACAGTTGAAATCATCCGCGGGTCATCATAGTCAAGAAAACCATAAAAGGGTATCAGTAAATTACTGGCGTCCAATGCATCTGATTCATAATGTTGTATAAAAGACTTTTTTGTTTCGTTCCAGCCTTTCTCCAGAACCTGCTTTCGGATTTGCGTCCTGATGCTTGTCCATTGATCAAGATCTGCCGGAAATCCATAACGGCGTGCAATGGTGATTCCCCGATCCAATGCTGTCCAGCACATGATTTTGGAATAGACAAAATGATAAGGACCACCCCGCACTTCCCAAATGCCGAAATCCTTATTTTCCCATTCTTTGACCACAGTATTGCAGATATCGTGTAAAAACGGCCATAAATCAAAGTCAATTTTCCCTACATAGTTAGACAGTTTTAAAGCAGCGTCCATAATTTCGCCAAAGATATCCAGTTGTTTCTGGTCATAGGCGCCATTTCCGATGCGCACCGGTGAAGAACCCTTGTATCCTTCAAGGTGAGAAAGCGCTTCTTCTGCAATTTTCGAATCCTTGCGAAGCCCATAGAGAATCCGGAGTTCAGGTCCGCTTTTACGGATAACAGATTCCATCCAGCGCAGATAGGCTTCCATTTCCTTAAGGTGCCCGACATTGTATAGTGCATCTATGGTAAGGGCTGAATCGCGTATCCATGAGAAACGGTAATCCCAGTTTCGCACACCGCCGATGGTTTCAGGCAGAGAGGTTGTTGCAGCAGCGCTGATGGCACCGGTGGGTTTAAATTCGAGCAGTTTCATAACAAGTGCCGACCGGTCAACCAGGGGCTTGAAATTTTCCAGATCCAGGTCTATTCCTGTTTCATTTTTATCAAGCCACCCGGTCCAGTACTTTCTGGTTTCTTCCAGGGCATCGTCCCCCTCTTTTTCATGGAGTTTTTTCACAGGATCATCGCCATGACAGAGCCGAAACCACAACCAGTCTCCTTTTTTCAAATGCCATGAAGCTGTGGCTTCCTCTTCCCGGACTGCGCAGTCTCCATGGGTGCTGCGCAAAACAAACGAGTCACTCAGGCTCCGGGCAATCAACGCACCATTTTTTAATTCCAGTGATGTTGTCTGTCTGGCATAATCAAACCTGGGGCTGCAGCGTCCTTCAACAACCAGTTCACCCCGGGTTATTTCCACATAACGATAAATTTTCGAAATTTCATGTTCATGGTTTTGTTCACTATCCACAGATACGGCCATAAAATTGACAAGTTTCATGATGCCGCTGCGGGTACGGAACATGGTATTCAAAATATTGGTCCCTGGCTGATACCTGACCACGGAATCCCAGTCACCGGCAGGTTTGATGGAAAAGCTTCCCCCTTTATTTTTATCAAGGATCCCGGCAAAAACACTGGGGGAATCCATATAGGGAAGACATAACCAGTCAATGCTTCCGTCATTTCCCACCAGGGCCAGGGTATGGGAGTTGCCGATGATACTGTAATCGCTGATCTTTTTATACATTCCCGTGCTCATCCCCCTGTTCGAAACCCCGGATAAAGCAACATTCCGCCATCCACATATATGGTCGTTGTAATCTGCTTCATCCGAAGCCAGCCAGACTGCCACCCGGGCAATATCTTCGGGTTCACCGATCCGGGCATACGGGATAAGATTACAACCGTTTCACGCCCCATGGTCTGTCCATGACTCCGCCCCTTCGGTTACATCCGAAGTCGACTTTCTAAAAAAAATTTTTGATTTCCGGATACCCAAAAAGCGTATCTTTTGCGGACCTGATCTGCAATCAGGAAAAACATGTGTTGCCTCAAACCGGCTCCACCATGCCCGATCATATCCGGTGTGCAGCCATATGCACATTCAAATGGGTGCATTCTCCATTTATTTTAATAATATTTCCCCGTATAACGCGGGTATCAGAGGAAGAGCCGACATTTTTGCTTTATCAATTCAATATCTGAGAATCCGGGTATTTTCTTTTCCATTTTTCCCAGCGGATATCATCAGATTTCATTTTCGGCAGCCAGCGTTTGAAATATTCCCCCTGGATACCCATCAACCCTTTGCGGTAAGGATACCACAATGTACCTGTTTCCCTGTCATACAACACAAATGTGTTATCATATGTCCACCCTGATGGTACCAGTGTCAATATCCGGTCATCAATTTTGCGGCTGTACACAGCCGCCAGGTTGACCAGGGGTCAGTATCCCACCGCAATGGGGGATGCCGCAATTGTACTGTTTGCAACTTCATGCCGGGACAGCTTCGGGACAGAGTATGCCCGGGCCTCGTTGCCGTCGGCAACACCAATGACTCTCAGGCCAGAAGAAACAGACCCGTTGTCAGTGGTCAGACCTGTATCATCAAGCGGGGTAAAGGCATGCCGTCCGATACCATATTGAAATTTTTCCGGATCAAACCCTATGGACACAGCCTGGGTCACCTCCCATGCTTCACCATGGCGGTCATGGATAAAGATCCGGTCATTTTTTTGTTTTACGGTGGGAAATGCCCATACTGACATGGAAACACCCATAACCAGTAAAAATGAAAATACGGCGTTTTTTGGTGCCGATCTGATTTTTTGATAATTGGCGTTTCTATGAAAATGATTTCATACCCATTCAGCTGTGTTCTAATGACCCGGTCGATGATCCGGACCCATTCATTTTGGCTCGCTGTGTTTTTAAAGTAATTGAAACATCTCCAGAAACGCCATGGACAGATACACGGACAAACATACCTGACACACCAAAAAAAGATCATTTTCGGGTGAATACCAGGGGTATATGAGTGTCAATTTGATATCCAGAATATGTCCAGAACCATGAGCGACATATATGAGGAGAGGACCATGTTCATGGATGGGGGGTGCATCTGGTGTTAGTAAATCAGGATGGCTACACTCATTGGTCAGTGTGGGCGGAAAACGGGAAAAGTGTCTATTTTTTAGTGAAGTCAAACTGCTTTTTAAATTTTACCTTTTAACTTGTAGCCCCCTCGACAAATTTGCGGGCCCATCGTACTCAAGGGTGTGGAACCTGGTGCTGAATCTTGAAATAGCTTTACAGATATTTGAAATATTGGTACCAGATAATTGCATTTGATTTTTGATGTATCGGATAAAATATAAAATAGCAGCATGATGAAAGAAGAGACATAGTGAAAATCACTGGTGAAAAACACATGGCAGCAACCGCTGTTCTAAAGGTTTTACAAAAAATCTGGTCGTGTGGTGGGGCCATAGTGCCAAACGCAGGTTTTTTAAATGTGGAACTGCCCCATGACTGAAAATGACTGTTCCAGGCGCCGGTTCCTTGGTCTGATGGCGGCTTCTCTGCCGGGTTTGTCCATGCTCCGGGGGACGGTGTCGGCCATGGCCGGGGAAAAAACGCAACAGGCTGGAGCCGCTCATTTGAAAAACACCCGGCCGTCCATTGGTATTGCATTGGGTGCGGGAGGCGCCAATGGTCTGGCCCATATATTGCTGCTTGAAGCTTTGGATGACATGGGAATCCAGGTGGCACACATTGCCGGAAGCAGTATCGGCGCTATTATCGCTTCACTCTATGCCGCAGGCATGTCCGGAAAGGAGATTCGGGGCCTTGTGGAGGAGTTTGTATTGTCAGACCAGGAAAAGCCCTTGACCGAGCTGATTGACAGTGACGCGTTTCAATGGATCGATTTTGTAGAAATTGAACTGGGGGAGGGAGGACTGGTGAGTGCGGACGGGTTTCTGGCATTCATGTCTGATACGCTCAAGAAAAAAACCTTTGAAGAACTGGATATCCCCCTCCGAATCGTAGCGGCCGATCTCTGGGCCCGCGAGCAGGTGGTTCTGGCATCAGGTGATCTGATATCCGCCATCAATGCGAGTATGGCAATCCCTGGTGTGTTTGAACCGGTTACGCGGAACGGACGTGTCCTGATCGACGGCGGCACCTGCAATCCCGTGCCCTATGACCTTTTGATGGACTGTTGTGATATTGTCATCGCGGTGGATGTCATTGGTGAGCGAACACCACCATCATCAGGATTACCCGGTTATTTTGAAACGGTTTTCAATTCAATCAAGGTCATGCAGACAGCGGTGATGCATGAAAAGCGCCTGCGCCAAAAACCCGCCATCTATATATCTGTGCCGGTTGTCGATATCCGGGCACTGGAATTTTACCGGGCCCAGGAAGTGTTTGACCAGGCGGCGCCGGCCAGGGACAGCTTGAAGCAGCAGCTTTCGCAAGCCATTGAAAAATGGAAAGCATCTGCTGATTTACAAACTGAACAATAGGGATATATAATGAACGAAACAAGGTTGGCTGAAAAATTTAAATTTTGAATAACCACTCGGGTAAAAAAATCCTTCTTGCCACCTGCGGGTCCCGGGGGGATGTTCAGCCCATGATCGCTATAACGCTGGCGCTGCAGTCTGCCGGGCACCAGGTAAAACTGATCGGTCCTCCTGAAAATGCGGCATGGGCGAGGGGGGTGGGATGCCCTTTCCTGGGAGCGGGCCGGGATGTGTCTGCGTTTATCCGCACCTTTGACCGGCCGGTCAGCCTTTATTCAGGCTTGTCCTTTGCCCGGTTTGTGATGCAGGAGCTGGCATGGCAGCTGAAGCATCTGCCGCAAATGATTGCATCCGCAGACCTGGTTATCGGGTCCTCGCTGATGTTCGGGCTGTCGTCGGTCGCCGAGGCCTTGCACATTCCCTACCGGTATATCGCTTTCACCCCCCAGGTGCTTCCCTCGAAACATCACCCGTTTTTACCCATAAAGACCCAGACCCTGCCGCCCCTGGTGAACCGCCTGACCTGGACAATGGCCGACATCCTGGACAGGTGCAGCCTTACCCTGTTGATCAACCGGTACCGGAAACGCCAGAAACTGGCACTTGTCCCCGGTGCCTGGGACCATATACTGGGGCCTCAACCCATTGTGGCCGGTGACAAAGAAATTGCCCCTGTGCCGCCGGACGTCCAGAAAACCGTGATTCAGACCGGGTATCCGCATCTGGACCAGCCGTTATCGCCCAACCCGGATCTGGATCGGTTTCTGGAAACCGGGGAAAAACCGGTCTATGCCGGGTTTGGAAGCATGCCCCCCAAAGGCCAGGAAAACGCCGTTCCCCTGCTGGTCCAGGCAGCGAAAAATCTGGGCCTGCGTATCATTATCAGGCATCCGAAAAAAATTGCTGGAAAATACCTTGCAGACAAAGCAGTGTTTTTTATCGACGATTATCCCCACCATGCTTTGTTTCCCCGAATGGCGGCGATCATACACCACGGCGGTGCAGGCACCACGGCCGCGGCAGCGGCAGCCGGGATTCCCCAGGTCATTGTGCCCCACATTCTGGACCAGCATTATCACGGACACCGGATTTTTCTTTCCGGGCTGGGGCCTGCACCCATTTTGCTGTCTCAACTCACCAGAGAGCGCTTATCTCATGCACTGGCGCATTGTCTCACGAATGCGCGTATCATTCAGTCGGCCCGGAACACAGGCCGGGCTATCGATCCGGCACACCGGCTGGAAATCCTTGTAAAGGCCGTATTGGCTCCGGCAAGCCCATAGGGGTTTACAGGAGCAAAGACACCCCCCTTAAAAAAAACGGCCTGGAAAATCGGAATAGGTCTTCTGATAATCTGTTTACGTGATCCAGACAAAACAGACATTGATTTTTTGCCGTTTCCTGAAGTATACACAAGGGGTGAAGATGTCAATGCCCTGGAAAAGGAGTACCCATGACCGCCTGTCTGGCCGCCACCTATTTTATCGACAAGGACCATCCCGATATCATCGCGTTTTCAAAACAGCACGCAAAAGAGGGCCAATCTGACCTGGACAGGGCTGTCAGCCTGTATTATGCAGTGCGGGACAGTATCCGGTACAACCCTTACAGCATCGAAGCGGACAGGCAGGCCATGAAAGCCAGTGCAGTGCTGGCAAAAAAGGAGGGGTACTGCGTGGCCAAGGCCGTGCTGCTGACAGCCTGTCTCCGAAGCCAAAGGATCCCGGCCCGGCTGGGGTTTGCCGATGTGAAAAACCATTTGAACACCGAGCGGCTGAAAGCATTGATGGAAACCGATCTGTTTGTCTGGCACGGGTTCACGGAGGTGTTTCTTAAGGGGAAATGGGTCAAGGCCACCCCGGCATTCAACCTGGGTCTGTGCGAATCGTTCCATGTCAAGCCCCTGGAATTCGACGGGACCTGTGATTCTATTTTCCATCCCTTTGATAATTTTGGCAACCGGCACATGGAGTATGTAAACGCGCACGGCAGTTTTGACGATCTGCCCTGGGATCTGGCACTGGCAGCCATGAAAAAAGCCTATCCCCGGTATTTTGAAACCTGTGACCGGAAAATCGGGGATTTCAATGCGGAAGCTGCCAAAGAAAACACCTGACTGCCGGGCCCAACGACAATGGGCAGGCCCGGCTTTTTTCTGTCAGGCCTGGCGGATTTTTTCTGACACCTGTCGTGTGAGTGTGAGCACCTGCTTGGCTGATGCCAGATCCAGAGATCCTGTGCCGCAGCTGGGGGTGACAAAAGATTGGGACAGGATATCGTTTCTGGAAAATCCCAGATCAGCCACCTGTTTGATCTGATCTTCCAGTTTTTCAGTCAGACCGTCAACGGTCTGCTCTGCAATCACCCGGGCATCCCCTGTGGGAACAATACCCCAGGCCAGTATGCCGCCCCGCCCCAGAAATTCTTTTATGCCTTTCGGGTACAGGATGAACCGGTCAAAATAGGAAAAAGCATCAAAGGAAATGATGTCAATGGCACTGTCTAAAAGCAGGTCCCATTCTGTATTGGCGCACACATGCACCCCTGCCAGGCCGTTTTCCGCATGGATTTCCTGGGCGATTTCATCAATGCAGGCCTGGGCATCGGCACGGGTGATGGTGATATAGGCGGAGGTGCCGAAACCGGCCAGGGCCGGCTCGTCCAGGAAGATAATCGGGGTTGTGCCACGCTGTGCAAACTCTTTTGCCTGCCACCGGGCATTCATGGCCAGACGTTTCACTGCCGCATCTCGCAGCTGGTCATTGTAAAAAATATCTCTGTCCCCCTCATCCTTGACCGCTGTGCAAAAGGTGATGGGGCCTGTGACCTGTCCTTTGAGTGCGGCAAATTCGCCCGGGTGCCGGTCCACCTTGTCCAGAAAATGGGAAAAACCCTTCCCGGTTTCAGGGGTGAAGGCAAATCTGGAAGCGGCAAAATCTGCGGTTGGTTCTGACAGGGCAAGGTATTCTTCAAAAAATTGGACAAATGCCTCATCAAACTGCGGGTCTTTTGTGTTGATAAAAAAGGTATCATTTTC
>JAABSS010000418.1 GCA_011390235.1 Desulfotignum sp. | reverse complement strand
TGCGGATGGCTGGATATGGTGATGCTGAAAAATGCCGCCCGTCTCAACAGCCTCACCGGCCTTGTGATCACCAAGATGGATGTGCTGGATGACTTGGATGAGATCAAGATCTGTACCGCCTACGAATACCAGGGCAAAACCATCCATGATTTTCCGCCGGATATCCACACCCTGGCGCACTGTACCCCGGTATATGAAACCCTTCCGGGATGGAAACAACCCATTTCCGAGATAACCGATTATGCGGATCTGCCGGACAATGCCAAAAAGTATCTGCAGCGGGTGGAAGAGTTGTCACAGGTTCCCATCAAAATTGTGTCCGTGGGCCCGGGCAGAGAATCCACCATTATCAAAGCACCTGTTTTATGATTCCGCTTTCCCGGTTGCCTGCCGGATACCACCAGGGACTTCCCCATAGAAGCCCACGCTGCTTGCGCAAATATCCAGATAAGTGTTTTTATGATTTGACTTTTGGATGGTTTTGCGATATTTAAGACAGGTTTTGCAAACGTCGGGATGTGGCTCAGTCTGGTAGAGCACAGCGTTCGGGACGCTGGGGTCGGAGGTTCAAATCCTCTCATCCCGACCACCTTTCAGCGGTTTTTTATTGAAAAAAGGCAATCTCCGGCCGGGATGTCAGAATCTTCTGCTGAAAAAGCCCGTCAAAAAAACAGGTCATGGCTGCAATTTTTTCCTGATCCAGATCACAATAGAGCCGGTCATAATAATCTTTCACAATTTGCCGGTCCAGACCGAGCTTTGCCCGGCCGGCATCGATGACCGTATCCAGATGGGCATAGCCTGCCTCCCGGCTGGCTATGAGCAGATCCAGGGCCCGGGCCACCTGGCCGGGATGTGCTGCAGCATAGGCCCTGCGCACCACCCACACGGCAAACACAAAAGGCAGGCGGGTCATTTCATACCAGAGCTGCCCCAGATCATACAAATGAACGAACCGGCTCTTCCAGGGCTGGGTAAGTGCTGCATCCCCGATGACCATGACCGCATCCACATCCGGCGGGATGGCGGTGATGTCCCCCACCGGACCCACACGGAACTTCGGACGGATTCCCCGCCGGGCAAAGATCATTTTTAAAAATGCCGCACCAGTGGCAGATTCTCTGGAAAACATCACGGTTTTGCCGGTCAGGTCATCCAGAGGATAATCAGCTGCACAGATCACACTCATCACAGGACCGTGGCAGGAGATGGAAAAATCGGGCAGCAGCAGCAGGTCTTTGTGGTGCAGGGCATAATGTGCGGCTGATATGGGGCTGATATCAATATCACCTGCGATAATTTTTTGGTTCAGGGCGGCCGGCACATCTGTCACCAGGGTGAGCCAGCCAGGCGCCAGGCCGTGGTCCAGGCCGTAATACACCGGAGAGGCATTGATATAGCTGATTCTTCCCATATTCAGATTGTCAGTTGCCATGGTAGATCACCTTTTCCATCACACCGGCCGGGGTGCGGGCCGTGATATCCAGATACAATAATTGCGCGGACCTGCCCGTGTCCAGGGTGCCCCCATGCTGTTCAAGCCCCAGGGCCCAGGCACCATTTATGGTGGCCATGGCCAGGAGGTCAGGCGCAGAAATTTGCGGGTAACGCTGCCTGACAAAAGCCATTTCATCAAAAATCCCCAGAGAATCACAGGATGCCAGGCTGTCTGTTCCCAGGGCAGGTTTCAGGTTTTTGGCCAGAAGGGATGCAATATCAGGCAGTCTGCCATGCAGGTTCTGGTTGCTCCGGGGACACAGGCACAGCTTTGTTCCGGTCTGTGCCAGAATATCCAGGTCCCTGTCTGTGACATGGAGCAGGTGAACGGCTAAGGTGGCATTGTCCAGCACCCCGAGATCGTGCAGATACGCCACCGAAGTTTTGTTTCCCACGGGCCATGCAGTGGTGTCGATTCCCCGGGACATCATAAAATCAGTCCACCCGCACGGGGTGCCGGCAATAAAATCCTTTTCCACATCAGATTCCGCCACATGTATGGAGAAAACAAGACCTGCTGCACTGGTGCGTTTTTTCAATGCTGTCAGCAGCTGTGGTGCGGTGGTGTGGGGGGCATGGGCTGCTGCTGAAAATGACAGGGGAGATTGTTTTTTGATGTATGGACCCTGTTGTTCAAGGCCCGGATATGCCTGTTCATCCCCCAGAAATTCTTTGAACCAGACACCGGCCAGCCCCGAGGTGTGCAGCATTTGCCGGGTGATGCCCAAAGTGGAGATCTCCCCCACCAGGCCCACCCCCATATCCTGCAGGGATGCGGCAGCTTTTTGTGCCGCAGCCGTCAGGGTC
>JAABSS010000417.1 GCA_011390235.1 Desulfotignum sp. | reverse complement strand
CCTCCTTGAGCACCGCTTTAAGCCGTTCTTCAAATTCGCCCCTGAACTTGGCACCGGCCAGCAGGGCTCCCATGTCCAGGGCCACCACCCGGCGGTTTTTCAAAGAATCAGACACATCCCCTTCCACGATGCGCTGGGCCAGGCCTTCCACAATGGCGGTTTTCCCCACCCCGGGTTCTCCGATGAGCACGGGATTGTTTTTTCTCCGCCGGGACAATACCTGGACAATCCGCCGGATTTCATCATCTCTGCCGATCACCGGGTCCAGTTTTCCGGTCCGGGCCAGCTGGGTCAGGTCCCGGCCGTATTTTTCCAATGCCTGGTACCGTTCTTCCGGATTCTGGTCTGTCACGCTCTGGTTGCCCCGGATATCCTTTAACACAGACAGGATCGCATCCCTGGTCACCCCCTGGCGCCCGAGAATTTCAGCGATTTTTCCCTTCCCGCTGGTCAGGGCCAGCAGCAGATGCTCCAGACTCACATACTGGTCCTTCATCTTGTCTGCTTCTTTGAATGCCGTGTCCAGTACCTGGCGGCTGTCTCTGGACAGATACAGATCTGCTGCCCCTGACACCCGGGGCTGGCTTTCCAACGCCTGGTCCACCTCGGCTGTCACGGTTGCCATGTCCGCACCGATCTTTTTGAGAATGGATACTGCCACCCCCTGGTTGTCAGCCAGCATGCCTTTGATGAAATGTACCGGTTCAATGGACGGATGGTTCAAGCGACCGGCCATATCATGGGCGGACTGTAAAAGCTCCTGGGACTTTACCGTTAATTTATCAAGTTTCATATACCACCTTATATCCCTTTCATTATCATTTATGATTTCGCATATAAAGTAATGCACTATCGCATTACGTCAACCAGACACCCGAATAAAAAGGGATGGTGCCAAACACCCCAAACCAGGGTTTTGGTTCGATTCATTGACAGAAAATACTGTCTCCGGGCAGACAAAATCACAGCGGCTGATATGGCAGTGGGATTTCTTCATTGACACCCACCACTCTGTGGTATATTTTTGGTTGAGGTTGTTTACATTTTATGCTGTATAAAAAGAGTACCTATGGAACCCGATACCTTCAAAAATCTGAGGACCCGGCTGGACAAGACCCAGAAAGAACTGGCCCGGCTGCTGGGAATTTCCATCAAGGCCATTCACAGTTATGAACAGGGGTGGCGCAAGATTCCCCACCATGTGGAGCGCCAGCTGCTGTTTCTGCTGTCCCGACTGGTGAACCCGAACAAAGACAGCAAAGACTGCTGGGATATCAACCAATGTCCTGAACACCGCCTGGAAAAATGCCCGGCCTGGGAATTCAAGGCAGGAGATCTGTGCTGGTTTATCAACGGTACCAATTGTAATGGCCAGGCCCACAACTCCTGGGCCGATAAAATGGAAGCTTGCCGGAACTGTCCGGTGTTTGCACAATTTTTTGAAAATGAAGAAGGAACCCCGAACCATGGATGACTTTTTATTCAAAACCGCCACCTGCCGGACAGACAGAGAAGAGGTGTCTGAGCAGCGAAAAGCTTTGCCTGATGCCATTAAAAATATTATCACCACCCTGGACGATGACACCTGTTTCGCCCACATTGGAGACGAACCCATCCACTTTTCCACATCTGTGCGGGACATGATTGAAAAATTCAGGGAGGTGCTGTTCCCCGGGTATTTTTCCAAGGAAAAGGTGGACAAAGCAAACCTGGTGTATTACATGGGCCAGGCCGTGTCCCAGCTGTATGAAATCCTGTCCGAACAGATCATCCATGTGCTGCGCCATGACTGCCTGCGGTATGACCTGGCATGCTCGGAATGTGAACCCAGGGGCCATGAAGCCGCCCTGGCACTCATCCGGTACATACCTGACCTGCGCCGGGAACTGGCCGGGGATGTCAAAGGGGCTTTTGCCGGAGATCCGGCCGCCAAAAGCCATGATGAGGTGATTTTTTCCTATCCGGGCCTGTATGCCATCATGGTCTACCGGATTGCCAACCGCCTGTTCAAACATAAGATTCCCCAGCTGCCCAGGATCATGACTGAACATGCCCACAGCCTCACCGGCATCGATATCCATCCCGGGGCCACCATTGGCGAACGCTTTGTCATTGACCACGGCACCGGCATTGTCATCGGGGAGACATCCGAGATCGGCAAAAATGTGCGGATCTATCAGAACGTCACCATCGGGGCATTGTCTTTGCCCCCGGATGCCGGAGAAAAACTGCGGGGGGCCAAGCGCCACCCCACCATTGAAGATGATGTCATCATCTATTCCGGGGCCACCATCCTGGGCGGTGAAACCGTGATCG
>JAABSS010000416.1 GCA_011390235.1 Desulfotignum sp. | reverse complement strand
GCCGTTTTCTTTTGCAATGCCGATGATCTCCTCGGCTGTCACCACCACAGCCTCGCCCCGGGCAATTTTTTTGTTTATCTGCTCATAGGTTCTGGAAATTTTATGATCGTTCATGGGTTCCTTGTTTTTATCAATTGAAAGACTGGGTTTTCACCATCTCAATTTTGGATGTGATATTGTTCTTTATCCAGTTGGGATCCCACCATTCCAGGGGATTGACAAACACATTGTGCACGATCATGGAATAGTGCAGATGGTCCCCGCCGGCAAGACCGGTGAGTCCTGTGTTGCCGATGGTATCTCCCTTGTTCACCATATCCCCTGAAGACACAACCATGTTGCTCAAATGGGAATACAGACTGGCCAGGCCGAATCCATGGTCAATGACGATGGTATTGCCGAAGATGCCCACCGTATCGGCCATGATTACCCGGCCGCTGTTGGCTGCCCCTACCCGGGCATGGGCAGTGGAGGCAAGATCGATTCCCATGTGAATGGACTTGCCGACCTCTTTGCCCTTGTATTTATAGGTGCGGCGGTCACCGAATTGCGCCCTTGTGGCAGATCCGGGCAGGCGGTCGAATTTTCCCTGCCACAGCATCTGGTTGGTTGTATCAGACGGCACCTGGAGCACGGTTTTTACATTGGCTTTTCTCAGTGCGGTGTTGATCACCAGAAATTTTTCCAGCAGGGGATCGGGTGCTGCGGCAAAGCGGGCTTCTTTTTCTCCCAGATGAAAATCAGGCATTTTGAATTCCAGGAACTGGTCCGAAATATTGAGCACATCGGATGTAAAGTCATGGTCCCGGATATAATGATGAAATCCGCGTCTGGCAAGATTTCCTGCCACATCTTCTGCAGTTACCCACATGCGGGTTCCCGGTCCCTGGGTATGGTCCAGGGCAAAAAAAGCGGTAAAAATATCTTTGTCGTCAAACATGCCGGAATGGCCCGGAAAAAAATTTTCTCCCACCATGACCCCGCTTTTGAGATCTTCTTCAAAAAGGCGGTAGATGACCAGACCCGATCCGCCCCGCTCCACATTATGACTCTGGGTCAAAACCTGAATTTTCGGGGGCTCGGTGTCGATGATCACCTTTTTTTCCGTATAAAAAACATTGCCTTTGTTCCATCCCCACCAGGCCTGGTCTGCTGCCTGGATGCGGATGGTTGCCTCTCCGTCGTTCATGCCGTATTTGCGGGCTTCCACAGGAATCAAAAACTGATCTTCCTGCTTTTTCTCCCCGGAAAACATATCCAGAAAAGACACCCCGGGATACTTTTTTTCCAGCAGAATTTTTTCCCTTTCCTGCTGCATGACAGATACCCTGACATGGCGCAGCCCGGTATTTGTATCTTTGATGTTCAAAGACAGTTCATAGCCTTCTTTTAAATACAGGGAAGGCAGCTCCACCTCCACCTGTGGTGCGGTGCCTTCGAATTTATAAACCAAGATCCATACCAGCGGCACCAGGACCCCTGCACATACCACCAGCAAAAAAAACTTCTTCATTAACAATACCTATTTTTTTCAAGAGGTTAGAAATACACAAATGAAACGCCCATAAAAATATCAGCTATACCCCAACTTATCAAGGAATTTTCCATTCTTGACTTTTTGTATGCCAGATTATAACTTGGCCCAGATGAATGCAAGATCAAGATAAGGATCGCCCATGAACAATTTTTTTTTTGACATGCTTGACACGCCTTCCCCCTGTTTCTTTCTGGTGGCAGGTCCCTGTGTGATTGAAAATGCGGACACCACCTTTGAAATTGCCCGCACCCTGAAAACCATTTCCCATGATCTGGGCCTGCCTTTTATTTTCAAGGCATCCTTTGACAAAGCCAACCGGACATCTGTCCAATCTTTTAGAGGACCGGGTTTTGCAGACGGCCTGGCCATCCTGGCCAAAATAAAATCAGACCTGGATCTGCCTGTCATCTCGGACATCCATCTGCCGGACCAGGCAGCGCCTGCTGCCCGGGTTCTGGATGTAATCCAGATTCCCGCATTTTTATGCCGCCAGACCGACCTTATTCTGGCAGCCTGCCGGACAGGCAAGCCGGTGAGCATTAAAAAAGGCCAGTTCCTGGCCCCCCGGGACTGCAAAAATATTATTGATAAAGCGGCAACCACAGGCAACCCCCACATCGCCATCACGGAAAGGGGCACCAGTTTCGGTTACAACAACCTGGTGGTGGATTTCAGGTCCATCCATATTTTACAGCAGATGGGGGTGCCGGTGATATTCGATGCCACCCACAGTGTGCAGCTGCCGGGCGGGTCTGCCACAGCATCTGCCGGAGACCGGCAG
>JAABSS010000415.1 GCA_011390235.1 Desulfotignum sp. | reverse complement strand
AAACGGGGCGGAGGCCTGTTTGGAGCCAATCCTCTGACCGGGTCCATCGGCGTGGTCACCCTGAACCTGCCCAGGATCGGGTATCTGGCCGAAAATGAAACCGGTTTTTTCCAGCGACTGGACAACCTGATCCAGATTGCGGCCGAATCCTTGAGCATCAAGCGCAAGATTCTGGAAAAATTCACCAATGGAGACCTGTATCCCTATTCCAAATTCTATTTAAGAAAAATCAAGGAAAGCACCGGGGTGTTCTGGCGCAACCATTTTTCCACCATCGGCATTCTGGGCATGAATGAAGCCTGCGTCAATTTCATGGACCAGGGCATTGCCACACCCGAGGGCCAGGCCTTTGCCGTGCGGGTCATGGACCATATACGCGAAAAAATTGAAGCCCTTCAGGCCCAAACCGATGAGATCTTCAACCTGGAAGCCACCCCGGCAGAAGGCACCACCTACCGGTTCGCAAACCTGGACAAAAAGAGATTTTCAGACATCATCTGTGCCAATGAAGCAGCATTTCAGCAGGGCAGTGACCCGTTTTATACCAACTCCACCCACCTGCCGGTGAATTACACGGATGATCTTTTCGAGGCCTTAGAGCTTCAGGACCCCCTCCAGACCAAATATACCGGCGGCACGGTCCAGCACCTGTTTCTGGGAGAAGAGGTCAGCGACATCGAAGTGGTCAAACAGCTGGTGAGCAAGGTATCCAACACATTCAAACTGCCTTATTTCACCCTGACCCCCACCTTTTCCATCTGCCCGGCCCACGGATATATTGCCGGAGAACATGTACATTGTGACACCTGCCACGCAGACACGGAAATCTATTCCAGGGTGGTGGGATACCTGCGGCCTGTGGGACAGTGGAACAACGGCAAGCAGACAGAATTTGCCATGCGCAAGACCTTTAAAGTGGCATAAACACCATGCACATCGGCGGATTTCAGAAAAACTCCCTGATCGATTTTCCAGGAACAGTGGCCTGTGTTGTCTTTACCAAAGGGTGCAATTTTTCCTGCCCCTACTGCCACAATCCTGACCTGGCTTCCGGTCCGCTCACCGGGATCGGAAAGTATAATGCACAAGATATTTTTACCTTTCTTGCATCCAGAAAAGGGCTGGTGGACGGGGTGGTCATCACCGGGGGAGAACCCTGTCTGCAGCCGGATCTGACAGATTTTATCTTTCGGATCAAGCAATTGGGATTTGCCGTCAAACTGGATTCCAACGGATCACGGCCGCAAGTGCTGGCACACCTGCTGGATCTGTCTCTTATGGATTATGTGGCCATGGATATCAAAACCGCTGCCAACCTGTATCCTGATATCATGAAAACCTCTCACAGGGTGGATGCCATACAGGAAAGCATGGATCTGATCATGGCAAAAGCCCCGGCATATGAATTTCGGACCACCTGTGTCAGGCCGTTTATCACAGAAGAGATCATGGAAAAGATCTGCCGGCGGATCAGGGGGGCACAAAAATATGTGCTCCAGAAGTGTTCCCGGAATGTTCACATGCTGGATCCGCAGTTTGCTCAACAACCGGGCCGGTTTTTTTCAGACCTGGAAATGCAGGGACTCAAAGCCATAGCCCAAAAAGCGGTAAAAACAGTGATCATCCGATGAGATCCGGCAGAGACTGAACCACTGCTGATGCCACCTGCTCAGGTGCCATCCTGCTGCAGTGGATGGTCAGGTCTGCCCGGGCTCCATACAGGGGTGTTCTTTCCGCATACAGGTCATCAATGCTTTTTCCCGGTGCAATGGCCACCCCCCGGGTAATGACATCAGACAACCTTGTTTTGAGAATATCCAGATCAACGGCCAGGTAGACCTTTACACAGGTTTTTGCCAGATGTTCCATGGCCTCATCCTTATAGATGACACTGCCGCCGGTGGCAATCACGTGACTTTTGCAGTCAATTTCCATAAGATGCTGCTTTTCGATTTCCAGAAACCGTTCCATGCCGTGACAGGCAATGATCTGGGCAAGGGTTTTTTGCTCTTTTGCCTGGATGACAATATCGGTATCCATGAAATCAAACCCGATCTTTTTGGCCAGCAGCACCCCCACTGTGCTTTTGCCCACAGCCGGCATGCCGATAAGAGCGATATTTTTTTTATTTTCCATCAATTCAATCCTGATATTCTGCACCAAAACATATTTTTTCTGCCAATAAATGAAAAATATACATACTATCCCTTTTTCTCCATTGCAAGCACAAAAGTCTGTTACTGGATATTTGCAATAGCGTGAACGCTATGGGGAGCCCCTGGTGGTATCCTGTGAACGGACCGTCAGAGCCGGAGGGGGCCTGG
>JAABSS010000414.1 GCA_011390235.1 Desulfotignum sp. | reverse complement strand
GACCCTTGGCGACGGCGCACGGCTGGATGCCGTGTTCACCTCCCGGCAGACCCTTGCCGAAGCCATTCTTTCCGGATGCAAAAACGGCTGCCCCATCAAAATGCTGGGAGAGCCCCCCTATTACGAACCGTTGAGTTTTGCCCTGGACAAAAGCCGGACCAACAGCCAGACCCTGGTGGACAAGCTCAATGAAATCATTCTGTCCATGAATGCCGACGGCACCCTGGTGGCCCTGTCTGAAAAGTTCTACCACACCAACCTGATTCCAAAGCTCTGATGACCAGAAGCACAAGCAGTTTTTTTCCAGACCATATCATGGTATCCGGCTGAAACTGCTTGTGTTTTTTTTTGTTTCTTTTTATCACAGACAAGGAAACCAAAAATGAAGGCCGATACAAACTTATCTGAAGGCAGCGGTATTCCTGCAGAGGCCAGAAAAACCCTTACACAGATTGAAGCAGACAGAGCCACCTACAAACGAAAACTGATCATATCCTTTATCATTCTGGCCATCGCCCTGATAATGGTGCTCATCGCTCTGAAACTGGATTTCCGGTTCATGAAAAACCAGCTGCCCTTTATCTTTGCCGGCATAGGGTACACCCTTTTTGTCTCATTCATGGCCACCTCTCTGGCCTGTTTTCTGGCCATTGTCGGGGCACTGGGGCGGCTGTCCAAAAACCCGGTGTTCAACAGCATTGCCTCCTCTTATGTGTCCCTTATTCGGGGAACACCGCTTTTGGTCCAGGTGTACATGTGGTACCTGGCCCTGCCCCAGATCGGAAAAGCCCTGGAAGGATACGGGTTCACCGGCATCCAGGCATTCTTCACCCTGCCGGCGCTCACTGCCGGTATTCTGGCTTTAGGGGTATGTTACGGGGCCTACATGACCGAAACGGTGCGGGCCGGCATTCAGTCTATCGATCCGGGCCAGACCGAAGCGGCCAACGCCCTGGGCATGACACGGTCCCAGACCATGAAACGCATCATTTTTCCCCAGGCATTGCGGGTGATCATCCCGCCGGTTTCCAATGAGTTCATTGCCATGATAAAAGACTCGTCCCTTGTGTCCCTCATGGGCGTCTGGGAACTGAGCTACCGGGCCATTAAAATGGGCAGGCGGCATTTTCAGTCCCTGGAAATGCTCATCACCGTGGCCCTGATTTACTGGATGATGTGCATCCTGCTCCAGTATTTCCAGGAAAAACTTGAAACCCATATGGCCCGGGGCGACAGGAGTATCAGATGATGGAAACCAATTCTCCCATGGTGAAAATCACCAATATCCACAAGGTGTTTCCCCCGGACATCCATGTTTTGTGCGGCATTGACCTGGAGGTAAAAAAAGGGGAAACCATTGCCATTTTAGGGGCGTCCGGTTCCGGAAAAAGTACGCTGCTGCGGTGTATCAATTTTCTGGAAGAACCCACGGCCGGCACGGTGGAGGTGGACGGCATCACGATTGAGGCCGGGGAAAAAGACAAACTGAGAAACGGCCGCATCAGGGATATTCGCAAGCGCACCGGCATGTGCTTTCAGGCATTCAACCTGTTTCCCCATATGACAGTGCTGGAAAACATTATTGAAGGCCCGGTCACTGTTTTGCACCAGAAAAAGGAGGCAACCACAGCCTATGCCGAACAGCTGCTGCAGTGGATCGGGCTTTCGGAAAAAAGAGATGAACACCCTTCTCGTCTGTCCGGGGGTCAGCAGCAGCGGGTGGCCATTGCCAGGAGCCTGGCCATGAAACCCAAGGTGATGCTGTTTGACGAACCCACTTCCGCTCTGGATCCGGAACTGGTGGGAGAGGTGGTGGAGGTCATGGAAAGACTGGCAAAGGAAGGGATGACCATTATTGCCGTTACCCATGAACTGCATTTTGCCCGGGATGTGGCAGACCGGATTCTGATCATGGACAACGGCAACTGGGTGGAGCAGGGATCGCCGGAAAAGATTTTCAACAATCCGGAACAGGAGCGCACCCGGCAGTTTCTGGCCCATATTCTGTGAATCCAGGACCGCCGCATACGGGCTGTGGCCTTTTCGGTTGGACGATGCCCTCCGTGGAAAATAAAAAGGGGGAATGAATGGCCGTCAGTTTGGAAGACCAGGCCTATGATAAAATCAAGATTGCCATCAGCAAAGGGTATATCCAGAAGGGAAGCAAACTCAAAGAGGTCTCTCTGGCAAACAGTCTCGGCATGAGTCGGGCCACGGTAAAGGGTGCCATCAAACGGCTGGTGTTTGAAGGGCTGGCTGATTTTTCTCCCAACAAGGGGGCTTCGGTTGTGAACCCGACCCTTGAAGAGATCAAGGCCTGTTTTCAAGTGCGGTCCCAGC
>JAABSS010000413.1 GCA_011390235.1 Desulfotignum sp. | reverse complement strand
CCGCCGGCCGGATTGGTGCCGTAGATGCCGGCCAGGACGGGAATACCCATCTGTTCCAGTTCTGCACGGCGGTAGAAGGTGGTGCCCGAACCCCTGCGGTTGGCATAAAATTTTTCCTGTTCTGTCAGTTTTACTCCGGAACAGTTCACCAGCCAGACCAGGGGGATGTTCAGGCGCTTGGAAATATTGGTGGCCCGGAAAATATTTTCCGGCTGGCCCGGCAGCCAGGCTCCGGCCATCACCTTGTTGTCAAATCCGATGACAACCGCCCATTTGCCGGAAATTTTTGCCAGCCCGTCAATGACGTTGGTGGTGCCTTCCTCATTGTCTTCCGGGTTAAAAAGGGTGTGCAGAGGGTGCCAGGTGCCGGGATCCACCAGGTATTCCAGGCGCTGCCACACGGTCATGCTGCCCCTGGCATTGATTTTTTCCTCCGGCATGCCCGCGTTTTTCACCTTTTCCACTTCTGCATCAATGCCTTTTTCCACTTCTGCAATCTGCTCAAGGTTTTTTTCCGAACTCAGCATCTGTCCCTTGTTGAGTTCCTTGCCGAATGGTTCCATTTTTTCAAAATATTGTCGCATAAAAGACTCCTGAAGAAAAAGTATTATAAGATCTGACCGGCTTCTGCATTCCAAAAGGGTGAATCAACCGGCAAATATACGCTCTTGACTTTAATTTTTCCTTTAAGTATAGGGTTAGACTGTTCTGTTTGAAAAAAAGAAATACTTTCCCAAACAACCGGTGAAGATTATTATGAATAATTTTAACCAAAAAAACAAAGGAGAAGTGGATGAGCACTGAAATTTTATCCCCCATGCCCGGCACCATCATTGATGTCATGGTCGAACCCGGAGATGCGGTTGTGGAAGGCCAGGAACTGGTTATTCTGGAAGCCATGAAAATGGAAAACCCCATCGTGGCAACGGTTGACGGCACAGTCAAGGAAGTGGCCGTGAACGTGGATGACAAAGTGGCCACCAGCCAGGTCATGGTGGTTATCGAATAATTTTTCAGGGCAAAGTGCAAAAATTTCATCTTCTGGCACTTTGCCTTGTTTTTGTACCAACTTTTTTGCCTTTTCATCTGTTTTTATCACTTATTTTACGCATAACCTTCTGAAATTTCGAGATCTTCTATCCAATTAAATTGTTTCGCACTATAATACACTGTTTTATTTTATGTAAAATAGAAAGAATGAAACCCCTTTGTCAAGCAATTTTTTAATCATATTTTTAATCACATTTTTCCTTGACAAAAGGGGCTGTTTTTTGATTAGCTACATCGTTATATGAAACAACGTTTTGAAATATAGAACAAATATGGCCATGACAAAAAAAGCACCGTCCGGAAAACACAATGCCATTGAAAAGGCCCTGGAAATCCTGCTCAAATTCCAGGATGACAAGGCCAGCTGGGGAACCAGAGAATTGTCCGGCGAACTGGGATTTTCCCCGGCAACGGTGCAGCGGATACTTTCGGTCCTTAAATCCTACGGGTTTGTGCGCCAGGACACCAGGACCCGGCAGTATGTTGCGGGCAATATTTTTTACCGGTTTTTAGAACACCTGAACAACACCAACAACCTTACCGGTACAAGCAGACAGTTCATGGAAACGGTGGCCCAGAAAACCTGTGAAACCGTTTACCTGAACATTATCCAGGGCCATCTGCGTATCTGTATCGACACCATTGAATCCAACCGGGCACTCAAGGCCGGCATGCCCATCGGCAACCAGTCCCCGCTGTTTGCCGGGGCATCTGCCAAATGCCTGCTGGCGTTTTCCAGTGACGCGTTTCAAAAAAAATATTTTGCCGCCGTCACACCCGCACCCGTGACAGAGGCCACCATTGTGGATCCGGATGCGCTGGCAGCGGAACTTGCAAAAATCAAAACCCGGGGATATGCCGTGAGCTTAGGGGAACGCACCCCCGGCATCGGCTCTGTGAGCGCCCCGGTGTTTGACTATAATGGAAGGATTCTTGCCAGCCTGAGTCTGGCTGTCCCGGAGATCCGGACCCGGGACAAACACCATTTTTCCCATTGCATTACCTTATTAACGGATGCGGCATGCGCCTTTTCCCGGGCCATGGGACAGCCCGAGTCCGTCACCCATTGTACACCAACACCCCATCATTTTTAAACATTTACATTGTAAGGAGAAACCATGGATTTTACACTGCCCAAAGACCTTCAGATGATTCAAAAAGAAATCAGAAATTTTGCCAAAAAACAGATCGAGCCCTATGCGGATGAATGGGATGAAAAACACTACCTGCCCATTGACGAAGCCATGCGGCCCCTGGGCAGGGACCTGGGATGTTTCGGTACCGTGATCCCCGAGGAATACGGTGGA
>JAABSS010000412.1 GCA_011390235.1 Desulfotignum sp. | reverse complement strand
GGTCCCGGAAAAAGATAGATCAGGTCCGCTTACAAAATGCCACCAGGTTCCTGGAAGGTAAAAGGCCCTCCCTTGCATCAACAGCGGCTGTAAACGCCACCAGGAACGCTATCTTTTTTGAACTCAGGGACCTGGGCCTGCCGGTGGAATGCTCAACCGGTGGCAGAACAAAATACAACCGGTCCCTGCTTGATATACCCAAAACCCATTGCCTGGATACTGCCTGCACCGGCCAGGTGGATGCGGCATCAGGCTGGAAACAAAACGTGTTCCTGATAAAGGCCATGGGCCGGGGTAGTTATCAAAGAACCCGTGTGGACAAATACGGTTTTCCCCGAGGGACTTTAATGGCCCAAAAAACGGTAAAGGGTTTTGCCACCGGGGATATGGTTAAAGCAGTGATCCCTTCCGGCAAAAAGCAAGGTACATATTTTGGTAGAGTGGCTGTCCGGAAGTCCGGCAGCTTTAATATTCAAACTAATACGGAAACCGTCCAGGGAATATCCTGGAAGTATTGCAAAATCATATCCCGTCAGAACGGGTATAATTTTGTTTATGCCATTCAGGGTGCAAGCCAAGTTTCCTCCCCGACATGAATGACGGGGTTTCCACTTGGAGAACTGGATGATGAAAACCAAATGGAGGTGTTAAAATGAATGCACATCCACAAGAAAAAATAAAAATGCCCCCGGAAGAATACCTTGAATTTGAAAGAAACTCAGAGATGAAACACGAATATTTTGACGGTGAAGTTTTTGCCATGACCGGAGCCAGCTTAAACCATAATCAGATAAATTTTAATATCTCAGGTGAGTTGCGAAGCCAGCTTAAAGAGTCCCCATGCAGGGCCTTTGCAAATGACATGCGGGTTAAGGTTCAGGAAAACGGCAAGTATACCTATCCTGACATTGTGGCTGTCTGCGGGGATATCGATCTGGAGGATGACAAGTTTGACACGTTGCTCAACCCCATTGCCATCTTTGAAATTCTTTCAGACTTCACCGAGGCATATGACAGAGGTACAAAATTCCGGCATTATAGGCTTATCCCCTCACTTCAGGAATATATCCTTGTGTCCCAGCATTCCTGTCTTGTAGAAAAATATGTTAGAGGTGATGGCGGAAAATGGATTTACTCCTCATATGAGGGCCTGGAGCAGGCCGTTCAAATAGAGTGCATTAATTGTAAGTTGATGCTTTCTGAAATTTATGATGGGATCAAATTTGAAGTATAGGGATGTTTGGTACAATTATTATGAATATTATTCACGGTTATTTACGAAAAAAGTCAATCGGCTGAATCCCCGGGAAAAATCATTGTTAGATGACCATTGAAATGCCGAGGCAATCATGTAAATATCCTTTAACTTAATTCAGACATGCAGAAAGCCACTCAAGATGTGTTGGCACCATTTCATTTTTCATCTTTGGAAGATGCTGCTTTGACGTTACGGAGACAACCTATGGGTGTTTCTGATCCTGGAGATGTGCCTGAACCAGGGCAGATGATTCTCATTTTGTGTTGACAAAAGCTACACAAACTTGTATGGTTTGACTTCAGATACACTAACACACTATTGGAGATAAAAATATGCGTCATCAAAATACTTTTGCAGGCAGGCGCACATCAGCTATCAATATACGCGCTTTCCCGGACCAGCGAAAGCTGATTGATCGTGCCTGCATGGAAACACATAAAAATCTGACCGATTTCATTATGGATGCAGCTTGCCGCGAAGCAGAACAGGTTCTTTGTGATCGCCGTTGTTTTATATTGGATGAAGAATCATTTAATGCGTTTGAAGCTGCTCTGGATATGCCGCTGAAAGAGAACAAGGCCGTTCAGAAGCTTCTGGCCCATAAAGCCCCATGGGACGATTAATCCCGCCGCTGCCGTTGTCCAGGGATCACCGGACAGCCGGTTTTAATTGTTCGATTATGTCGCTCAACGAATGGCTGATTCATCGTGCACTGAAAAATGATCTTCATGGAGGTTCCCGCACGTATGTTGTCTGTGACGGCAAACAGGTTGTGGGTTATTACGCTGTTGCAGCAGGCAGTATTGCCCGCGAGGAAGCACCCGGTTCAATCAGAAGGAATATGCCCGACCCAATCCCTGCAATAATTATAGGCCGTCTGGCTGTTGATCACCGGTATCAAGGGACCGGCATTGGTCAAGGACTACTGAAAGATGCACTGGCCCGTGCAATAAATGTTTCTGAACAGATTGGAGCCCGCGCTCTCATTGTCCATGCTCTCAACGAACAGGCAGAAGCATTTTATCTCAGGCATGGTTTTGTAAACAGCCCTACAGGCTCTGGGACATTGTTGCTGCCTTTAAAAATCTAATTCAATAAATTAAT
>JAABSS010000411.1 GCA_011390235.1 Desulfotignum sp. | reverse complement strand
TGAAATCTGGAAAAGTCGGTGCACGAATAAAAAAAATGATGCAGGAAAAAAATATAAGTGTGGATGATCTGGCAGAACAGACCGGGCTGAACACTGAATTTTTAAATCAGCTTTGGACGGAAGACATTTTTCCGTCACTGGGGCCGTTGCTGAAAATTTCAAGGGCGCTGGGGGTCCGTCTCGGAACATTCTTAGATGACCAGGTCAGCCCGGATCCCCTGATCGTCCGCAAAGATGACCCCAAAGAAGAAATTCACATGCTGCCGGACAAGGACAAGCCCGTTGAACTCAAATTCTATTCCCTGGGCAAAGGCAAAACCGATCGTCATATGGAACCGTTTTTCATCGAAATCCTTCCTGAATCCGCCATAGACAAAAAACGCTCCTCCCATGAAGGAGAAGAGTTCATTGTGGTGGTTTCCGGTGAAGTGGAAGTCATCTATGGTCAGCAAACCCATCATCTCAAGACCGGGGACAGCATTTATTACAATTCCATTGTACCCCATTATGTGAGCTGTAAATCTGAAGATAAAGCGTCCATCTATGCGGTGCTGTATATCCCGGAGTAAGAAGACCAGAGGCGAAAGGAAAAACAGATGCAACCCGATCTTTTAAAGCATACCACCCTGGGCCAGATTCTCGACCGGGCGGTTGATGCGCACCCGAACAATGAGGCCATTATCTATGTTGACCGGGACTATCGGCAGACCTACCGGGAATTTTCCGAGTCCGTGGATCGCGTGGCAAAAGGGCTCATGGCCCTGGGCGTTCAAAAGGGCGAAAAAGTGGCTGTCTGGGCCACCAACATTCCTTACTGGGTCACCCTGCAGTTTGCCACGGCAAAAATCGGGGCCATTCTGCTGACCGTCAACACCAATTATAAAAACGCAGAACTCTCCTATCTGTTGAAACAATCCGAAAGTGAAAACATCTTTATTATCAACGGATACCAGGATACGGACTATGTCCGGACCCTTTACGAACTGATCCCCGAGCTGAAATCCGGTGAACGGGGGTTTTTGAAAAGTGAACAATTTCCGCATTTAAAACGGGTATTTTTTCTGGGGCATGAGAAACACCGGGGCATGTATTCCATTCCGGAGGTCGAGGCCATGGCTGTCATGACCCCTGATGCGGACTACCAAAGCCGCCAGGCGGATCTTGCTCCGGATGATGTGGTCAATATGCAGTATACTTCCGGCACCACGGGATTTCCCAAAGGTGTCATGCTCACCCACAACAGCATCGGCAACAACGGATTCTGGATCGGTGAAAACCAGAATTTCAGCCACAAAGACCGTCTCTGCCTGCCGGTGCCTCTGTTCCATTGTTTCGGCTGCGTGCTGGGGGTTCTGGCCGCCGTTTCCCACGCCGCCACCATGGTGATTCTTGAAACCTTTGACCCGGTGAACGTGATGGCCTCGGTGGAGCAGGAAAAATGTACCGCCCTGTACGGAGTTCCCACCATGTTCATCGCAATCCTGGACCACAAGCTGTTTGGCAAGTTTGATTTTTCATCCCTGAGAACCGGCATCATGGCGGGCTCCCCCTGCCCCATCAATGTCATGCGGCAGGTGATCGACCGGATGTACATGAATGAAGTGACAATCTGCTATGGTCTGACCGAGGCTTCTCCGGTGATTACCCAGACCCGGATCGAAGACGATATTTCCAAACGGGTGGAAACCGTGGGACGCGCCATGCCCGGCATTGAGGTAAAAATCGTGAATCCGGACACCGGTGAAAAAGTGGGAACCGGTGAACAGGGTGAACTCTGCTGCCGGGGATATAATGTCATGAAAGGCTATTACAACATGCCCGACGCCACGGACAAAACCATTGACAAAGACGGGTGGCTGCATTCGGGAGATCTTGCCGTCATGGACGCAGACGGTTATGTTTCCATCACCGGCCGCCACAAGGACATGATCATCCGGGGCGGGGAAAATATTTATCCCCGGGAAATCGAGGAATTTCTTTACAACATGGAAGATATTCTCGATGTTCAGGTGGTGGGCATTCCCAGTGCCAAATACGGCGAAGAAGTCGGGGCGTTTGTTATTTTAAAGGAAGGAAGCGACTGCAGGCCCGAAGACGTGCGCGACTTCTGCCGGGGACAGATCAGCCGGTATAAAATTCCCAAATATGTGGCCATGGTGGATTCTTTTCCCATGACCGCCAGCGGCAAAGTCCAGAAATTCATTCTCAGGGACAATGCCAGGACCTGGTTTCCGGAGTCCGGCAGCTGATCCGGTCTGAATTTCAAGAATATACTGCCCAACCATCCGATACCATCGAACAGGGAGAATACAACATTGAAACTGCAGAGAATCACCTCATTGACCGCCCTTATGTCCTTTCTTCTGTTG
>JAABSS010000410.1 GCA_011390235.1 Desulfotignum sp. | reverse complement strand
TGGGAGACAACCTCCGGCACCAGCAAGGGTTTGAGCACCGATGCCAGCAGGGTGATGGATCCCTGGTAGAGCAGTACCGGCACAGCGGAGAAAATCACACCGATTCCCAGAGAGGAGCTTAAAATAATGCTCACAATACCGTCCAGGCAGGATTTGGCAAACAAGGTGCCATGGCTGCCGGTCAACCCGCTTTCCAGGGACCCGACAATGGCCATGGATCCCACACAATACATCAGGGATGCGGTGACAAACCCCTGGGCAAACCCGCCGGATCCTTTGGAAAATTTTTGTCCCAGAAATTTTCCCAGCCGGTCCAGCCAGTTCTCAATTCCGATCCATTCCCCCACCAGGGCACCTGTTGCCAGAGAGATGATGACCACCAGCAGGTCATCTGTGACCATGGCGGTTTTAAGTCCCACCAGGAGTACGGCCAGTCCGATGCCCTGCATCACGGTTTTGTTGTAACGTTCCGGAATGCCGTTTTTAAACAAAAGGCCCACCAGACTGCCGGCGACAATGGCCAGGCAGTTGACTATGGTTCCCAGCATGATATTTATAAAACCCTTTCCCGAATGTAATCCACACCGTTGCGGAACAATTGGATGCCTTTTGTATCCTGCATGCCAAACGCTTTTCCTGAACGTATCTGCAATTGCTTTTGTCTGGTCCAGTCCGGATGGTTGGTCACATGGTTATAGGCTTCAGGATGGGGCATGAGCCCGAATATTCTTCCTGTGGGATCACAGATACCGGCAATGTCCTGCACAGATCCGTTGGGATTCAAAGGAAACACCCCGTCGGCCGGATGTGCTTTTTCATTGGCATATTGGAACACCACCTGGCGGCCGGCAAACAGGGCAGATACCACATCCGGATCTGCAATGAATTTTCCTTCCCCGTGGCGCACGGGAAATTGTGCTGCCTGTATACCTTTGGTAAACACGCACGGGCTTTCAGGGGCAGCCGCCAGATGCACCCACTGGTCCCTGAAGCTGCCGCAGTCATTATAGGTGATGGCTACCGAACGTCTGGTATAGTCCTGGTCCAGGCCGGGCAGAAGCCCTAAGTTAACCAGGGTCTGGAACCCGTTACAGATGCCGATGACCAGTTTGCCCGCTGTTACAAAGGACAGCAGATCCTCTCCGATGTGGTTTTTGAGTTTCACTGCCTGGATCACCCCGGCACCGTGGTCATCCCCCCAGGAAAAACCGCCGCCGAACGCCAGAATATGAAAATCTGCGAGCCTGACTTTTCCGGCAATCACTGCATTGATATGCACCCTGTGGGATTGCGCCCCTGCCAGTTCAAAGGCCAGAGCGGTTTCATTGTCACAGTTCAATCCGAAACCGGTTAATATAAGTGCCTTCACCTGTTTCATGTCATGTCTCCAAAGGGTTGGTTAAAAGCCGCAGCAAGGGCGGGGCAGGACAGGTCCACAATGGTATCGCCCCGGGAGCCTCTTATTTTCAGGCTGTCAGTTTCTGTTGTCACCCTGCCCACGCGGCAAACGGCCAGGCCCCTGCACAGCTTTTCAAACACCGGTGCCTGGTCCGGCGCCATGGTCAGTATAAACCGGCCGGCAGATTCAGAAAAGAGCAATACCTCGTCCGGCAGGTCCTGTGCATCAGAGGGCACACATGACAGATCGATCTCCATGCCAAGCCCTCCGGCCATGGCCATGAGCGCCAGATGAATTCCCATCCCCCCCCGGGCTATCCCGTGACAGGATGCCGGTATTTCCAGGCCAATGGCTTTTTCCACAGTTTTGTATAAAATCTTATTGGCGGCAAAATTCACCCGGGGAACATTTCTTCCTGTTTTGCCGAACATGTCATAGTATTCCGAAGCTCCCAGTTCATCTGCAGTGGTTCCGGCCACATAGATATAATCGCCGGCTGCTTTGGGCTCCAGGGTGAGGCAGCACATCACATCATCGATCACGGATGTGGCGGAAAACTGCACCGTCTCTAAAGCCGATACCTTGTTGCGCTCTCCGAATGCCCCTTCCAGATGGCCGTCCACATACATGGAGTCTTTGCCGGACAAAAGCGGAATTTCATAGGCCACACAGGCATCTTTCAGGGCCCGGCAGGCCCTTACCAGCTGGGCCGCCTTAAAAGTGCCGTCAGGATTGGTCCGGGCATCATACGCAATGTTGGGCCAGCAGAAATTATCCACCCCCCCGATATGGGCAAAACTGCCGCCCACGGCAATGAGCCTGCGTACTGCCTCATCAATGGTGCAGGTCATCATATGGTATGCATCAATTTTGGAATACCAGGGCAGCAGGGTCTGGGAAAAAGCCAGGCCTTTTTTGCTGGTGAGCACCGGCCGTGTAACAGACGCATCAGACGGAATATTGCGGTTCACCC
>JAABSS010000409.1 GCA_011390235.1 Desulfotignum sp. | reverse complement strand
AGGCCACGGACTATCCGGCCTCCGGGGAAGGTGTTCCCAACCACGAGCCGCGCGGCTGCCCCAGGGGGGCCACTTATTCCTGGTACACTTACAGCCCGGTACGCCTGAAACATCCCCTGATCCGGTCATGCCTGCTGGACATGTGGCACCAGGCCCTGGCGGAATCCAATGATCCGGTGGCTGCCTGGGAAAGTATTGCCCAGGACAAGGAAAAACGACGGCGTTTTCATCAGGCTCGGGGCAAAGGAGGGTTTGTGCGCGTGGACTGGGATGAGGCTGCCACGCTTATCGCTGCGGCCCTGGTTCACACCATCAAAAAATATGGCCCTGACCGTGTATTCGGATTTTCGCCCATTCCAGCCATGTCCATGGTGTGTTATGCCTCAGGGGCGCGGTTCCTGTCACTCATCGGCGCATCCATGCTCAGCTTTTACGACTGGTATTGTGATCTGCCGCCGGCTTCTCCCCAGATATGGGGCGAACAGACCGATGTGCCTGAAAGTGCTGACTGGTTTGAATCATCCTATTTCATTGTCTGGGGTACCAACCTGCCCATGACCCGCACGCCCGATGCCCACTTTTTCACCGAGGCCCGTTACCGGGGAACCCGTGTGGCAGCAGTGGCACCGGATTATGCCGAATATGTCAAGTTTGCAGACACCTGGCTTCCGGCCCGGGCCGGCACGGACGGCGCCCTGGCCATGGCCATGACCCATGTCATCCTCAAGGAGTTCTACATTGACCGGCAGGTTCCCTATTTCATGGATTACGCCCGGCAGTTCACGGACCTGCCGTTTTCGGTGGTGATCGAACAGGGAAAAGACACTGATACCCCCGGACGTTTTCTTCGGGCTGCGGACCTGGGTCTGGAAACCAACAACCCCCAGTGGAAAACGGTGGTGTATGATGCTGCTTCGACTAAATTTGCTGTACCCAACGGTAGCATCGGGTTCCGCTGGAATGAGGAAGGCCGCTGGAACCTCAAGATGGCGGAGGATAATGAGCCGGTCTATCCGCTGTTGAGTTTTGCAGAACAAAACGACGGCTGGTGTTCCGTGGCGTTTCCCGTCTTTACCGAGACCGGTTCAAACGTCAGAAAGGGGCTGGTACCCTATAAGACCGTCACCACCCCCGATGGAGACCTGCGCGTGACCACGGTATTCGACCTGATGGCCGCACACCTGGGGGTCCGGCGGGAGAATGCACCGAATGAGACGGAAGATGATCCTTCCGACTATCCGGTAAATTATGACGATCCCACACCGTTCACACCGGCTTGGCAGGAAAAGATCACCGGCGTGCCGGCCGTGGATGCCATCCGCGTGGCACGTGAATTTGCCGACAATGCCGAAAAAACATGCGGCAAATCCATGATCTTTCTGGGAGCCGGCACCAACCACTGGTATCACAGTGACATGATCTATCGCACCATCATCAACCTGACCACCCTTTGCGGCTGCCAGGGCGTGAACGGCGGTGGATGGGCCCATTACGTGGGACAGGAGAAAGTGCGGCCCCAGGCGGCCTGGGCCCAAGTGGCCTTCGGCCTGGACTGGCAGCGGCCGCCGCGCCAGCAGAACGGCACATCCTTTTATTATTTTGCCACGGACCAGTGGCGCTATGACACCCTTCGGCCGGAAACGGTCCAGTCTCCTCTGGCAAAACAGCCGGCAGCGCAACACATGGCCGATTACAACGTGACAGCGGCCCGTCTGGGCTGGCTGCCGTCCTATCCCCAGTTCAACTGCAATCCAATTGAGCTGGTCAAGGAAGCCATGGCTGCCGGAGCATCCACAGACGAAGAGATCGCAGATTTTGCCGTGAAAAAAATCAAAGCCGGCGGGCTGCGGTTTGCTGCGGAAGACCCGGATCATCCGGACAATTTCCCGCGCATGCTTTTTCTCTGGCGGGCCAACCTGCTGGGTGCCAGCAGCAAGGGGCATGAATATTTTCTCAAACATCTGCTAGGTGCTGACCATGCCGTACTCAATTCAGACAGCGACCTGCGCCCCCAAGAAATAAAATGGCGTGAGCCGGCCCCGGAAGGCAAGCTGGATCTGATGGTGACCCTGGAGCTGCGCATGTCCACCAGTGCCATGTATGCGGATATCGCCCTGCCAGCCGCAGGGTGGTATGAGATGCATGATCTGAGCACCACTGACATGCATCCGTTCATCCACCCGTTCAATCCGGCCATTGATCCGCCCTGGGAGGCACGCACAAACTGGGAGCAGTTCAAGACCATTGCAGAAAAATTTTCCGAACTGGCATCAGACCACCTGGGCACGGTCAAAGATCTGGTGGCCACCCCCCTGATGCACGACACCCCCGGAGAAATTGCCCATGACCGGGTACAGGACTGGCATCGGGGAGAATGCGAAC
>JAABSS010000419.1 GCA_011390235.1 Desulfotignum sp. | reverse complement strand
AAGGCGGGTATCGTGGCGGTTCCCACAGCCACCACCATGACTCCCCGGGAGATGGAATACCGGTTTGAGACCTATAAACCGGATGTGGTGCTGGCGGATGAAGCCAGTGCAGAACTCATTGACCAGGCAGCACAGCAGACCGGGATTCATCCAAAAGTAAAACTGGTGCTGGGCACAAGAGAGGGATGGACCGGTTTTGATGAGATCAGCACCCAGAGCACAAAAGCCCGGGCTGCCGAGACCCGGTCCGATGATATTCTGTTCTGCTTTTTTACCTCCGGTACCACAGGGCTTCCCAAACGGGTGGGGCACACGGCATTGTCTTATCCGGTGGGGCATCTGTCCACCACGGTTGTCATCGGCACACAGCCCGATGATATCCACCATAATCTGAGTGCGCCCGGCTGGGCCAAATGGTCCTGGTCCTCTTTTTTTGTGCCCTTTAATGTGGGGGCTACCGTGACCGCGTTTGCCTTTACCACACTGGATCCTGTACTTTGCCTCAAAGCGCTGGAGCGGCACCGGGTCACCACTTTTTGCGCGCCCCCTACTGCCTGGCGGATGTTTGTGAATGCAGATCTGTCAGGGGTTGACCTGTCCTGCCTGCGCCAGTCCATCTCAGCAGGAGAGCCCTTGAATCCGGATGTGATCACCCGGTGGAAAAAACATACCGGTACGCGGATCAGGGATTTTTACGGGCAGACCGAATCCACTGCCATGATCGGAAATGCCCCGTGGATGGCCGAAACCATGCGGTCCGGGTCATTCGGCAAACCCATTCCCATGTATGATCTGGCCCTGGCAGATGATGAAGGCAATGAGATTACCACCCCTGATACAGTGGGCCATATTGTGGTCAGGCTGGACAGGTGGCGGGGTATCGGGTTGTTTTGTGAATACATCGGCAACCCGGAAAAAATGAGTGCCGTGTTTGTGGACAATTTTTACTATACCGGGGACCGGGCCTCTTTTGATACAGATGGGTACTGGTGGTTTGTGGGCCGGGCCGATGATGTGATCAAGTCATCGGATTTCCGCATCGGGCCTTTTGAGGTGGAAAGCGCTCTGTTGGAACATCCGGCTGTGGCGGAAGCCGCGGTTGTGGGGGCGCCTGATCCCCAGCGGTATCAGCTGGTCAAGGCCTATGTTATCCTGAACCAGGGGATTGAACCAAACCGGGACCTGGCCCTGGATTTGTTCAGACACACCACCAATATTCTGGCAAAATTCAAGATCCCCAGAATCATCGAGTTTGTCACAGAGGTCCCCAAGACCATTTCCGGTAAAATCCGGCGCATCGAGCTGCGGGAGATGACAGTTTCCAAATCAGACCCGGACGGCCAGGGGGAGTTGACAGAATATTTTTACTGGGATTTTCCGGAGTTACGTTCCAAAAACAGACAATAGCCAGCCGGTTTACAGGCCAGGCAAACCGGTTATGCAAATGGCATTTCCACTTCGATCTCCCCGCTGCCGGTGCGCATGAATTTGGCATCCGGGTAGCGCTTCTGGAAGACCTTGAGCATTTTGCGGTTTTCCGCCAGCACTGTGGCAATAAAATTTGTATAATTGTTTTCTTTTGCAATGCTCTCCAGGGTTTCCAGTAAAAAGGAGCCGATGCCCATGCCGTGCAGATTTTCTTTCACCAGAAACGCCACTTCTGCTGTATCTTCCGTGGCCTCGGCATAGGAACCGATGGCCACGATCTGTTTGCGCTGGCCCACCTGCATCAGACCGATCAGGGTCATGTTCCGGCGGTAGTCCACTTCCGCCCACTGCTGCTGCAGCATTTCCCTGGAAAATACCTTGCGTTTGTTAAAAAACCGGTAATATATGGAATCTTCCTGCAGGGAATAGAAAAAATGCCGGGACTCGAACTCATCCGAGGGCAGCAGGGGCCTGAAATTGATGTCCTTGCCGTTGGCAAGTTTCAAAGTATAATGGTAGGAATCCAGAAACATGAGATCCTGGCTGGTGGGAGGCAGCTGATCCGGAAAAATATAGTGGCGTTTTTTGGCTTCGGATATCAACTCTTTTCTGAATTTGGGATGGGCGATCTGGGCCAGTTCCATAACCCGCTGATAAATGCTTTTGCGCCGCATTTCTGCAATCCCGTATTCGGTTACAATGATATCAATGTCCCCCCTGGTGGTGGCCACGCCGGCCCCTTCACTCAGGTGGGGAACAATGCGGGATACCTCCTCATTCTGGGCTGTGGAAGGGATGATGATAATGGAAAATCCCCCTTCCGACATGGCAGATCCACGGATGAAATCCACCTGGTCTCCGATGCCGCTGTAAAACAGGTATCCCTTGGAGTCCGTACAGACCTGACCGGTCAGATCCACCTCCAGGGCGGAACTGATGGAAATCAGCCGGTCGTTTTTGGCAATCACATTGGGATCGTTGACAAATTCCGAGGATTTGAAATAGAACATGGGGTTGTTGTCAACATAGTCGTACAGGGCTTTGGAACCCATGCACAAAGATGCCACCACCCGGTCCGGCAGGTAGTTTTTCTTTCTGTTGGTGATCACTTTTTTTTCAAACAGCGGCAAAAGCCCGTCCGTGATGACCTGGGTGTGGATGCCCAGATCTTTTTTGTCGGCCAGATAGGGCATCACCGCATCAGGCAGGTGGCCGAATCCGATCTGAAGGGTGGCGCCGTCATCCACCAGCATGTTGACATAATGGCCGATACGTTCTATCACTTTTTTGTTTTTCTGGGTGGGCAAAGATTCCAGCAGGGGTTCTTCATATTCCACCAGATAGTCGATTTCATCCATATGCACCACGGAATCTCCCCAGGTCCTGGGCATCCGGGGGTTGACCTGGGCGATTACCATATCGGCATTTTTCAGGCCGGACAGGGTGATGTCCACGGAAATACCCAGAGAGCAGTATCCGTGTTTGTCCGGTGGGCAGACCTGGACCAGGGCCACGTCCAGGCCGATTTCCCGGTGTTCAAAAATTTTGGGAATCTGGGACAGATACACCGGGATATAGTCAATTTTTCCTTCAAACGCAGACTGGCGCATGAGCACGGAAATAAAAAACAGCTTGATGGAAAACCGGGACAAAAATTTTTCATCATGGATGTATTTGGACAAAGAAGATGACAGCATCTGATACACAATGATGTCCTGGGTACTTACATTCTCCACCATAGCCTTGATCAGGCGCTGGGGTTCGCCGCATCCGGTGCCGATGAACACCCGGCTGCCGTTTTTGATTTTTTTGACGCTTTCTTCCGGGGTGAGCAGTTTTTCCGGACATACGTCCCTGAGATTCATGAATACCGGTCTCCTTTTACAGCCTGGGGGATAATGTTGGCCCATTATGAAATACTTTTTATGCAAAGTACAGTAAAAATACAGCGGGCCATTCCTGGTTCTGACACTGCCATTTTTTACCGAAATGCTTTACTTGCCGGTGGTCTGGTCTATCCAGTCAAGAAAGGCGGGCAGGCCATTTTCAATGGGCACCTGGAGAATCTGGGGAACCTCGTAATTATGGTGCGCCAGGATAAACGACTCCAGTTCCGGGTACAGGGCTGTCCGGGTTTTGATGACCAGCCGGGTTTCTGTTTCCGTCTGTACCTGACCGTCCCAGGTAAACACACTGATCACCGGATTCATCTGCACACAGGCAGCCAGTTTTTCATGAACAATTTTTGATGCCAGATCTTTGGCTTCTGTTTCACTGCCGCAGGTGACAAGAACCATACAATGGGACATGATACCTCCTTTCATGGGAATCCGGCCATGTAATCTGTTTATATATATGAAAGCCGTCAGCTATCAGTACTCAGCTAACAGCTAAAAGCTAACAGCTAACAGCTAACAGCTTTCATGGTGCCGGCATGACCCGGGGAACAAACTCCAGGGTGGTGAAATAATCTGCCATGGTTTCAGCCCGCCGGATAAGTGCAACACTGCCATCTTGTTTTAGCATAAGTTCTTTGGGCCGTAAATGGCCATTGTAGTTGAATCCCATGGAATGGCCGTGGGCCCCGGTATCATGGATCACCAGGATATCGCCTTCACAGGTTTTCTGCAGGGGCCGCTGAATGGCAAATTTGTCATTGTTTTCACACAAAGCCCCCACCACGTCAACCGGTCCTGATACAGGCAGATGGTCTTTTCCATGGACATGCACATGGTGGTAGGACCCATACATACCCGGCCGCATGAGCGCAGACATGGAGGCATCCACCCCCACATACTCCCTGTAGGTGTGCTTGTGGTTGATGACACTGGTGACCAGGGCCCCGTGGGGACCTGTGATATAACGGCCGCTCTCCATATACAGCCCGGGGGCCCAGCTGTGTTTTTCTTTGAATTCAGCCAAAGCCCCGATGATGCCTCCGGCCATGGCTGCCAGATCAAAGGGGGTGTCTTCCGGGGTATAGGGAATGCCCAGGCCGCCGCCGATGTTTATGAATTCAAAGGTGATGCCCAGTTTTTGGTGAAGTTCGGTAATGATTTTCAGCAGCATGTCCGCGGTTTCAACCATGTAGGTATAATTGCGTTCATTGGATGCCAGCATGGTGTGGATGCCGAACCGCTTGACCCCCATCTGGACGGCGGTTTCATAGGCTGCCTGGATCTGGTCATGGCTGACCCCGTATTTGGCTTCCACAGGATTGCCTATGATATGGTTGCCGGATCGTTTCGGACCGGGATTGTATCTGAAACAGATCAGTTCCGGAACCCGGGGCAGTTTTGGAATCAAAGAGATATCATCCAGGTTCAAAATGCACCCCCTGTGGCCCATGGCCTGCCGGAACTGTTCAGCACTGGTATTGTTGGAAGTGAACATGATATCTTCGCCGTGGGATCCGATTTTGCGGGCCAATACCAGTTCAGGAACAGAGCTGCAGTCAAATCCAAATCCTTTTTTGCGCACAATGTTCATGATGGCAGGATTCGGCAGGGCTTTGACGGCAAAGTATTCTCTGAATCCTTCCAGGGGACGGAATGCCGCATTAAGGGTATCGCAGGTTTCACAGATACCGGTTTCATCATAGATATGAAACGGGGTGCCGAAAAAGGAGACGATATCAGGTAAGATTGCAGAAAGCCTTTTATGGAAAGCATGTGACATGGGCATGGGAAATTTCCTTGAATAGGTATTTTATGCGAAAATGGTCAGAAGCATCAGATGGTGCGGTTCAGCATGATTTTGGCACTTTCTTTAAAAGTGGAAAGCACGATGTGGGTCCGGGTGGACACCACAGCATCTATGCTGTTGATCCGGGTGTGTAGAATATGTGCCAGCTCTTTGTTGTCCGCCACCCGGAGTTTGGCCATCAGACAGTCCCGACCGGCCAGATAATGGACCTCCTGGACCTGGTCTATGGCGGCAAGGGTGTTGCCGGTCTGATCGAAACAGGCAGGATCCGATACCTGTATGTGAACAAAAACCACCATGGCACAGGTAAACATTTCCGGGTTGAGCCGGACCTCGTAACCTTGTATAATGCCTGATGCCTCGAGTTTTTTTATCCGTTCCAGTACGGCGGACGGGGCCATGCCGATGGTCCTGGCAACTTCGACATTGGGAATTCTTGCTTTTTTCTGCAGGATCTGCAGAATGTGTAAATCAGTTTTGTCCATGGCGTTGCATCCGTTAGTAATGTATGGGGTGGATGGGCAATTTTTAGTAAAATATTCATATTTTTTTCATATGTCAAGAATAAATATTATATTTTATAGTATATTTGAGAATTATATTCTTTGTGTTTGCCATGGGTATTGTATTTTAATTTTTATTGATAAAACCATTGCTTTCATATACATTTACAAACAAATAAACACAATATTCATAAACAGGTTGATAAGAAAATACCATGATTGACGATACCATTAAAGTTCTGGTGGTGGATGATGAAGAAGGAATCCGGGATGTAACTGAAGGATATTTCCAAAAAAAAGGATATGAGGTATATACTGCTGAAAACGGGGCCAAGGCCCTGGAAATTATCAACCGCATAAATATTTCCTGCATTTTCACAGACATCAACATGCCGGTGATGGATGGACTGGAACTGGCGGAAAAAATAAGACAGATTGAAAATACCCTGCCGGTTGTGGTGATGACCGGTTATCCGTCTTTGGAAAATTCCATTCAAACCTTGAAAAACGGGGTGGTGGACTATCTCATCAAACCGGTGAATCTTGAACAGATGGAGTTGACATTAAAGCGGATTTTACGGGAACGCGAACTGTTTGTGGAAAACCTGATTCTCAAGGAAGAAGTGGCCAGGAAAGCCAGGCTCCAGGAATTGAACACCCAGTTACTCAAACGGGTGGAAGAGGTCAATACCCTGAACCGGGTAATGGAGGATTTTTCCGCCACTGATTCCAGCCACGGCATTTTTAATAAGGTGGTGGATTTAGGGGTGGAAGAACTCAAGGCAGACAGGGTTTGTTTTCATATTTTGTCAGAAAAGGATGCATCATTGTTGCTGGTGGCTGAATCTTCTTCCGCATATACCAGTGACCTGATTGTACGTCTGTTTGGAAAAGATATTCCTGAAAAAACCAAAATTTATGTGAAAGAATGTCTTGTCACCGATGAAAATCCCTGCCTGGTTTCGGAATCAAAAAAAATCAGCCAGCTGGATGAACCGGTGAACTCCTTTATGGTGGTTCCCTTGAAAATTCGGGACAAAATTTTCGGGGTGGCATCTGCTTTTATTTTCCAGGAGGACCGGTTTTTCAGTGAAAAAGATATTTATTATATGAATTTCATCACCCGGAAGGCAGCTTCTGCCATTGAAAATATTGCCCTGTATGAAAATATATACGACAATTTATTTTCCACCCTTTTTGCCTTTGTTACCGCCCTGGAAGTCAGAGATCTTTATACGCGCAAGCATTCCACCCGGGTGGCAATGTATGCCCATATGATTGCCGAGGAAATGGGCTGTTCCGAAGAAGAGCTGGATGTGATAAATTTTGCCGGCAGCCTTCATGATATCGGCAAAATCGGGATCAGGGATGATATCCTTTTGAAACCAGGCCGGCTTACAGATGAAGAATATGAAAAAATCAAAGAACATCCGGTTATCGGGGCTGATATTATCAGCAAACTGGGGTTGTGGGACCGGGAAATGGAGATCATCCGCCACCACCATGAACGCTTTGACGGCAAAGGATATCCTGACGGGCTCAAGAGTGATGCCATTCCCAAACTGGCCAGGATCATGGCAGTGGCTGATTGTTATGATGCCATGGCATCTGACCGGGCATACCGCAAAAAAATGGAAAAAAGCCTTGTCCTTAAAATCATACGGAAAAATTCAGGTACCCAGTTTGATCCACAGGTGGTGGAGGCTTTTTTACGCGTTTCTGAACAGGAGTTTCCCGATGATTTTTAATGGCTTGAGCACACATGTAAAATATGGTAATTTGGCACAAAACAACCTTCTATGTAAGGATATAAGGAAATGATCGGGTCATGACCGTTTCACATGAGGATGACAGGCGAAAGAACCTCCGGGTGGATTTTTCCACCCGGATTCAGGTAATAGTGGGCCTGGATGATGCACAGGTAAACCTGGAAGGCAGTTCAAAAGACCTGAGTCTGAGAGGAATTTTTGTCATTACAGACAAGCGGTTCACCCCGGGAAGCCGGTGTTTTGTAAAGATCTGTCTCACCGGCTCTGTTGAGAAAATTGAACTGGTCATGGAGGCAACTGTGGTGCGCCAGACCCCCAAAGGTATAGGGATTGTTTTTGATTCCATGGATGTGGAAACCTATTCCCATTTGAAAAAAATTGTACAGTATAACCAGATTGAGGATATTGACTGAAAAATACCCGATATAGCAATCTGTTTTGAAACCAAAGGTGGATAAATTTCTTGGCATCTGTTCTGGAAGACAGAAAAAGGGGTTTTAATCCATATAAGGAGGGAAATGTAGCAATGGACACATCCATCAAGGTTCTGATTGTTGACGATTTTGCTACCATGCGCCGTATTTTGAAAAATATTTTGAAGCAGCTGGGGTTTCGAAATCTGGTTGAAGCTGATGATGGAACAACTGCCTGGGAGGTTATGGAAAATCAGACCATTGATCTGATCATATCCGACTGGAACATGCCCAAAATGACCGGCCTGGAATTGCTGAAAAAAGCCCGGGCAAATTCCCAATATGCAAAAACCCCTTTTTTAATGGTAACAGCGGAAGCACAGAAACAAAATGTTATCGAAGCGGTCCAGGCAGGGGTTTCCAATTATGTGGTAAAACCGTTTACAGCTGAAGCAATTTCCGACAAACTTGAAAAGATTTTAAAATAATGGGTTCTTCCGTGATTGAAACCAGCCACACCTTTACTGGCGGCGCAAACCTGGATGATACCATCCCGGTATTTGACAGAACAGGTATCGCCGGCGTAAGCAAGGGGCTGGAAAAGGTTCTGGACACAGCCCGAAAGGTGGCAAAATCCGATGCATCCGTTCTGATAACCGGAGAGAGCGGTACAGGAAAGGAATTGATTGCCCGGGCTATCCACCAGAACAGTCCCCGGCGCAATGGCCCCATGGTGGTTATCAATTGCGGCGCCATTCCCGGTGAACTGCTTGAAAGCGAGTTGTTCGGACATGAAAAAGGGGCCTTCACAGGGGCCCACCGTGCCAGGATCGGACGATTCGAGATCGCTGACCAGGGCACGATATTTCTGGATGAAATCGGGGATATGAGTGCCGAACTTCAGGTGAAACTGCTGCGGGCACTTCAGGAACGGCGATTTGAAAGGGTTGGCGGCACCCAGACCATTGATGTGGATATCCGGATAATCTCTGCAACCAACATGGATCTTGAACGTGCCATGGACCAGGGCCGGTTCAGGGAGGATCTGTTTTACCGGCTTAATGTGATTCCCATTCATATACTGCCGCTCAGGGAACGCAGAGAAGATGTGATGCCCCTTGTGGACCATTTTCAGGACAATCTTTTACACCGCCTGAAAGATTTTGTGCCCAAGCAGTTTTCCAGCGAGGCCAGGCAGGCCCTTATCAATTATGAGTGGCCCGGCAATATCAGGGAGCTGGAAAATATGATTGAGCGGATTGCTGTTCTGGTGGAAGGTATTGATGTTCAGCTTCATGATCTGCCGGGATGCATTACCCAGACGGCTTCGTGTCACTATTCTCCCGGTGTTTCTTCTGTGTTCACCAATGGTATCGGGTTTACCGAAGCGGTTGATCTGTACCAGCGGGCATTGATTGTCCACGCCCTTGCGGAGACCGGCTGGATCAAAGCCAGAGCTGCGGAGCTTTTGAAAATGAACCGTACCACACTGGTGGAAAAAATCAAAAAAATGCACCTTGCGCCTGAGTCGGAAATGCCTGAATTTTGATGTTCTGTTTCTTTGGCACATAAATTGCTGTCATAAATTACTGATTTATTCTGCAAACGGCATTAATCTCTGGGGTACAGTATAGATGATGAAAAAGTTGATTGACAGTCCAGTGAAGCAGATTCGGCTGATGCTTCTGCCATGTCTGTTTCTGGCCTTTTTCTCCGGAACCGCCATGGCCCGGCAGGCCGTCATTCAAAATATCACCGTTAAAGAAAATCCCTTGTCTGTGCAGTTTGCCATTACAAAAAAAGTACCTGCCAAGGTGATTCAAATTGCAAGCAAAGAAATCCTTATTGCACTGAAGAATGCTGTGGTTTCAAGGGATTTAAAGGTGACGGGCCGGCACCTGCCCGGTATAGAAGCAGTCAATATCGAGTCTCTGCAAGGAGATGTGGTGGCGGTGGTGGTCATCAGCCGGGCTCCCCACGGACCGGTTACATCGGGTTTTACCGCATCCGGATCACAGTTTGTTGTATCCATGGCCCGGGTGAAAAAACCGGCGGCAATAAAGGCCAAACAACCCCCTGTGCCGGAAAAAATGGTTGAAAAAACCGAGCCTGCCCCAAAAACCGGGCCGGAAGAAAAAACCACGCCTGACCAGCAAAATATACAGCAAACTGCTGACACCGGGCAGGCTGCTGAAACAAAAAATACCGTCAAAATTCCGACACCATCTGTCTATGTTCCGCCCCCAAGAGAAAAAAGCCGGTTCCAGGGGGATATCTCCGATCTGTACCGGCGTATCGCATCCAGTGCGTGCGGGACTGACAGGCAGATCAACAATGCCGTCGACCTGATTAAAAACACGCGGTACGCAGACGCTTTTGATCTGCTGGATGCATATATAAAGCAGCAGAATCCTGCCTGTCTGGAACAGGCGTATTATCTGCGGGCTTATGCATTTTACAAAAGTATCGACAAAGATGATTTCGCTATGCTGATCACAGCGGAGCGCATGTTTCAAGATGCCCTGGTTTTGTATCCGCAGTCAGAATATGTGCCCTTTGCCTACACCGCCATCGGCATGATACATATGGGTTTAAACAATATGCCTGCTGCCCGGGGATATTTCAATATAGTCGTCCGGGAATATGAGAACTATCCGGGCAGGCCGGAAGCGCTGTTTTATCTGGCAGAAATTTTTGATGAAAATGGATATGTTGATAACGCCCTTGATTTTTACAAGCAGGTGTTTGAAGCCCCTTCAGACAATGCTTATATAGTGGATGCCGGTATCGGGTATGGAAAGACATTGTTTAAAAAAAAGCAGTATTACGCAGCATTATCCGTATTTAACCATGTGACCCGGGTGGATGAAAAAAAGATATATGAATCACCGGATCTTTTGCAGTATATGGGGGATACCGGTTATGCACTCTCTTTGGCCAAAACAGCCAGGGAAAACTATATGCGGCTGATGAACCTGTTTGAAGATATTCCAGACAAGGATATTCTCCTGAGCCGTGTGGGGGATA
>JAABSS010000407.1 GCA_011390235.1 Desulfotignum sp. | reverse complement strand
ACCTGGTTGAGATTTTCACCGGTGATGTAACCGGTGCCCACAATGTCCGGGTCCCGGGCGATGACCTGTTTGAGCTGCCGGCTGTAGCCGGTGTCATGGTCTGCATCCCCGGCGATCACCAGCTTGATCCCGCCATATTATGCCCATTCAGGCTCCGGAATGTCCAGCTGTTCCATGGAAAATCCAGGATCAAACGGGATATCTGTTTCAAGCATCTCTTTTGCGCCGATTTTCAACGACTCCAGCAGCGCATCCCGGGTTCTTTCCTGGGCGTTTACTCCGGGTAAATCCACCAACCATCCGATCCACCATCCCTGTGTTTCTTTTATTACTGCCCTGAATTTCATTATCTACCTCACAAATTCAATGTCCAGATCTTTACATATTTTTCTTGCCAGCTCATCCACAATTTCTGAATGACGAGGGACCTGAGTTTTTTTTTGATCAATTCGATAAATACTGTGCCTGCTGCCCTCTCGCACAAGAATTGCTCCGGACATTTTCAAATGTTTGATCAATTGCCTTCGTTTCATTTATGGCTCCCATATATCGTATGATAAGCCTTTAGGCCCTGAAAGGCAAGCCTGACCCTACGCCTGATCCCGAATTTCCGTGTATCACGCATCACGCTGATGCACACTCGCCTTGAACCCGATGGGTGATTCCGGGGCAAGCCTGACCCCGAGCTTGATCATTAATGGGTGACCCCAGGCGGCCACCCCACGCGGCTATCGAGATATTTCCTAAATCGGCTCTAAATTGATTTTCAACCGGCAACCGACAGCTTTAGCATATTTTCGCAGGGTCTCCACGGAAGGAGAATGACGTCTGCTTCCGCCGCCGGATTCTATTCGTGCAACGGCCGGGGCTTTTGTATTCATGGCCCGTGCGACATCTTCCTGAGTCATACCGGCACTTGCTCTTGCTTTCAATAACTCGTCCAGCAAAGTAAACTCTTCTTCAAGCGCATCATATTCAGTCATGAAAGCGGCATCTTTTTTCCACTTTTCAACCATCTTGTCATGATCGTTCATTATTTACCTCCTTAAGCCTGTCACGGGCAATCTCAAAATCTTTTTTTGGGGTCTTTGGGGATTTCTTTATGAATTCATGCAAAATCAAAATTTCATTGTCGATAACCATGCAGAAAAATGCACGTCCTATACCTTCTTTTCCTTTTGCACGTATTTCAAAAAGTCCCTGCCCCATTGGCCGGGTGAAAGGCATTCCAAGGTTAGGGCCAAAAATCTGCATTCTTTCAGTAATTCTTGCATAGTAAGCCCTGATTCCAACGGGCCATTGTTCAATCCCATTTCTGACCCTTTCATTAAAATACCGGATTTGCCATTTCATGATATGAATTTAACATATTTGTTAAGTTTGTCAATACGCTGTTCTTGAACCCAATGGGTGACTCCGAGGCAAACCTGACCCCGCGCGGCTAGCGTCCAGCGCCGGGGCGCGATCTGCCACAGGCAGGTCATCCCGGGTTTCATGGACAGCCGGCGCCGGTGCCACACCGAATATTCATCCACCTCGCTGGGGATGGGTGGCCGGGGGCCCACCAGGCTCATCTCTCCTTTGAGCACGTTGAACAGCTGGGGCAGCTCATCCGCATCCGCCACCATGGTCCGGAATTTGATCACCCGGAACCTGCGCCCGTTCTGTCCCAGCCGCTCCTGGGTATAGAACACCGGCCCTTTGGAAAACACCTTGACAGTGCCGGCCGGGCAGTCAGAGAGCAGATTCTGGAGGTCATCCATGCAGCGAAGGGTTTCAAACCGGCGGGCCGACCCACATAGACGATCACTTTTTTTCCCATTTCCAGCAGTTCAAGAGCATTGGATATGGTGCCGCTGCTTTCAAAATCCCATATCATGAACCCGACATCCGCTTCTTTTGCCATTTCAAGATCCTTGGCCATATAGAACCGGTAATCTTTTCTGGTCTGATTGGCACCTATCAATACGTTGACGGCTCCAAGCTCAAGCTCAAAGCTACAATAACGCAGGCTTGACCCCGAGCTTGCTGAATTTATACACCGCATAAAGAGGATAATTTCTGATTTTGCCATCCTCTTTAAAATTCATCAGAGTTGAGCGTGACAATACAGGAGGGTTGAATTTTTCTCCATAAACACGCAAACTCTTTTTCTGTCTGCTTATTCCTGCTTTCACCTCAAGGGGTAAAATCTGATTTTCCAAGGCAACAACAAAATCAACTTCTGCTGTGTTTTTACTTGACCAATAATATAAATCTTTCCGGCCATGGACGACAAACTCCTGCGCCACATAATTTTCAACAAACGCGCCATTGTATTCACTGAATAAACGATCGCCTTCAATGATGGCCTTTTGCGGAACATTGATCATGGCGCCCAGCAGCC
>JAABSS010000406.1 GCA_011390235.1 Desulfotignum sp. | reverse complement strand
AAGGGACACCACCAGGCCCACCGTGCTCAGCATGATGATGGACAGAATCCGGTTCCGGTGGGTTTTGACCGTGGCCACGGCACCGATGATCAGAATAAGCCCCATGACCAGGGTGACCGGATCCACGGGGGTTGTGGCAACCGGTCCCAGAAGCGGGGTCCTGGAAACGGCAAACGGTACGGCCCCTAAAAATAGGGTGGCACTGATGAGCACAAACAGGTAGCGCTGCAGTGATCCGTTTTCCAGAAACCGGGTGGCCCGGTCCCCGACCTGAATCAGCCCGGACACCAAAGATTCGAACAGGGTTTTGCCGTCCAGATATCGGGAACACCACACATGGACGTCAAACAATCTGTGCCGCTGCAGGTAGAACACCGTTCCCCCTGCCAGGGCGATAATGCTTAAGACCAGGGCCATATTGAATCCATGCCAGACAGCCAAGTGGTAGTCCGGCATGGCCGGACCCAGGATGGCCCCGGCCCCGGCATTGACCAGGGGACCGGCAAAAAAGGCCGGAAAAATTCCCACCAGGACACACACAGCCATGAGAAAAGCCGGTGACAGGGTCATGCCCAGGGGCGGTTCATGGGGAGATCCGGGCAGGTCTTCTGCCGGTTTTCCCCAGAACACGCCAAGCAGCATGCGGATGGAATAGGCTACGGCAAACACGGCAGCCAGGGTGGACCCCAGCGGTACGATCCAGCCCATGGCACCTGTCAGGCCGGGCCCCAGGGTCTCGGCCAGAAACATCTCCTTGCTCAAAAACCCGTTGAACAGGGGAACCCCTGCCATGGCACCACACCCGATAAAGGTCAGGCCGGCCGTCACCGGCATGGCCTTTTTGAGCCCGGACAACCGCTGGATATCCCGGGTCCCGGTTTCATGGTCAATGATGCCGGCCAGCATGAACAACCCGGCCTTGAAGGCGGCATGGTTGAAAATGTGGAACACGGCGGCAAATACCGCCAGCGGGGTGCCAAGGCCCAGCAGCAGCGTGATAAGTCCCAGGTGGCTCACCGTGGAATAGGCCAGCAGTCCCTTGAGATCATCCTTGAACATGGCCATGTAGGCGGCGAACATCAGTGTGATCAGGCCGGTGAGCGTGACCAGATAGAACCACAGTGCGCTGCCCCCCAGCACCGGCACCATCAAAGCCAGCAGGAACACCCCGGCCTTGACCATGGTGGCGGAGTGCAGAAAGGCACTCACCGGCGTGGGTGCGGCCATGGCGTGGGGCAGCCAGAACTGGAAGGGAAACTGGGCGGATTTGGTAAACGCGCCCACCAGAATCAGGATCAGGGTGACGGGATACAGGGGGTGGGCATGGACGGTTTCTTTTGCTGCCAGAACAGTGCTCAGTTCAAAGCTGCCGGCAATGTGGCCCAGCAGAAGAAATCCGGCCAGCATGGCAAAACCGCCCCCGCCGGTGATCACCAGAGCCATGAACGCGCCCTGGCGGGCATCGGCCCGGTGACGCCAGAAACCGATGAGCAGAAAGGAGCTGATGCTGGTCAATTCCCAGAACACCATCAGCAGAAGCAGGTTTTCCGACAGCACAATGCCGAGCATGGAGCCCATGAAAAAAAGCAGGTAGGTGTAAAACCGTCCCATGGGGTCTTCTTTGGCAATGTAATAGCGCGCGTACAAAACAATGAGCAGCCCGATGCCCAGTACCAGCAGGGCGAACAGAAATCCGAATCCGCTGACCCGGAAGGCAAAGGTAAGGCCCATGGCAGGAATCCAGTCCCGGGTGTAAAGCGGCATCTCTCCTGTGAACACGGCCGGTGCCTGGAGCAGCAGCAGTAACAGGGAAAACCCGGCAATCACCCCGGCAGATGCGGCATTGAGATTGCGGTTGTGAAACAGACAGGGTATGAATGCCCCCAGCAAAGGGAGCAGGGGTATCAATGCAAGGGTCATGGCTCTCCAAAATTACGTTTGCCCAACTGCCGGCATACCAAAGCCTGGAATTGGAGTCAGGTATATAAAATTCAGGAGTACCGGAAAAAAGTCAAGGATTTTCGGAATTTTTCAGGCTGTTTGCTGCAGGCATTCTGCCGGGTCTGCTCATCGGGGTGTCTTTGATTGCGGTGTCCACCCTGGTGGGATCCAATTGAAAAACCGTTGAAAACCGCCGGGATCAGCAGTTAACCTCTGACCCCCTGTTAAATGCCGGCGGTGGTGATAAGTTCAGAAGCTTCAGATGCCAGTTTCAGCAGGATGGCAATGTATTGCTGCTCAATGGCTGCAAGGGAATATTCTCTGGCTGGAAAATCCAGGCTGACCGCACCGGCAACTGTTCTGGTCTGATAATTCATCATGGGGGCGCCGATGCTGATTATGCCCGGGATGTATTCCTTATTATTAATGGAATACCCCCGGGTTTT
>JAABSS010000405.1 GCA_011390235.1 Desulfotignum sp. | reverse complement strand
GAGATGCCCTGCAATAAAAACAGCACATAACCAAAGGGAACACATGCCTTTATTATAAATCGAAAAGGAATGCCGCCGGGATCAGGGCTGCCTTCCAGAAACGCAAACGACTCCCAGGCAAAAATCCAGGATGTATAAATTATCAAAAGCGCCCCCGGAAACAAAAAAAAGATACAGCCCAGTACATTTATCCAGGCCTGCCCTTTGCTTGACAGGCGCTGGTAAATCACATCCACCCGCACATGCTGATCATATAGCAGGGTATAGCCGGCACCCATCAAAAAAATGAAACCAAACAGGTGCCATTCCAGTTCCTGGACAAACACAAAACTGGTATTGGCAGTGTACCGCATGACCACATCAATAAAAACAACAGCCACCAGAAGGGCCACCACCCAGGAGACCAATCTGCCGGTCCATTCGTTGCAGCGGTCTATTCCAGCGGCTATTGTTTTTAAAAAAGATCCAATCTTCATACCCCCTATCCTTTTAAAGGATAGCGGTCTGCAAGACTCTCATAGTAGGGTTTTTCCGAAATCTCACCCCAGGGGCCGATGATTTTCTGGAACTTCTGGAAGCTTTCATTGACCTTTTTGGCCATGGGATCTGAGGCAGCAATGTCTGAAACCACCTGTTTTGAATGGGACTTTAATTTTGACAAAACATCATCAGACAGCCTGAGCAGATCAACTTTGTGTACTTCGAGCAGTTCTTCAAGGGCCTTACCGTTTCCGGCATTAAACCCCTGGGTGGTCCAATTGTTGGCCTGGGCACAGGCAGCATCCAGGATGGCCTTGAAGTCAGCCGGCAGTTCATCATAGGCTTTTTTGTTAAAAATGAATTCAACAAACGGCCCCGGTTCATGCCAGCCGGGATAATAATAATACTTGGCCACTTTATAAAACCCCATGAGTTTGTCATGGAGCGGGCCGATCCACTCGGTGGCATCAATCACCCCACGTTCCAGGTTGGTAAAAATTTCACTGGCCGGACAGAGTATAACGGTTGAGCCCATCTCAGCCATGACCTTTCCTCCCAATCCGGGAATCCGCATCTTCAACCCTTTGAAGTCATCAACTGTTTCAATTTTTTTATTGAACCAGCCTGCCATTTGGGGGCCGGTACTGCCGCCGGGCCGGGGAAGGACCCCGAACGGGGCATATGTCTCTTCCCAAAGCTTGAGCCCGCCGCCGAATTCATACCAGGCTGCCATACCGGCTGCATTAAGGCCAAAAGGAACTGCGGCAAACCACTGGGCTGCCGGGGCTTTGCCTGCCTGGTAATACCCGACCCCTGATCCTGCCTGTACCGAGGACCCTTTCCTCACTGCATCAAATGTCTGCAAGGGGGGCACCAGTTCTCCGCCGGCAAATACCTTTATCTGGAACTGGCCATCACTCATCAATGCCACTTTTTTGGCCAGCAGTTCTGCTGCATCCTGGAGATACGGCAGTTTTGGCGGCCAGGTAGTAACCATTTTCCATCTGACCTGTTTTTTTGCATGCACAGCAGGTGCATGTATCAGACTGCCCGCGGTTACTGCAGCAACGCTTCCAATTGCGGCTTTTTGTAAAAATTGTCTTCGTTCCATGGCATCTCCTTTGATTTGGGGTGAATAAACAACCTGTGATGCGACAATACAGTTAAAGTATAGCTGTTTCAGGTATAGCCAGCCAATTGTGCCAAGTCAACCCTATATTTGACAGTACCTGTTAAAAGGTTTATATTTTTAAAAAACAGTCCTTATTTTCAACATAATAAAATCGCGGTCAGGAGATCCAAAACATGAAAAAAATTTTTCTCACCATTATTGTTATTGCCATGCTTGTAAACCTTTTTTCCTGCGCCACCACCCAGACCAGACAGGGGCACGGCACCGCTGTGGGCGCCGGTGTCGGTGCCGGCCTCGGCGCTGTGCTCGGGCAGGTCATTGGCAGGGATACGGAAGCCACCCTGATCGGTGCCGGGATCGGTGCTGCCCTGGGAGGTCTGACCGGCAACCAGATAGGGGCCTACATGGACCAGCAGGAGCGGGAGCTGCGCAATGCTATTGCCGCATCAGAATCTGCCAGCATATCCAGGGAACAGGATATTTTACGGGCAACCTTCAAAGGAGAAACCTTTTTTGAATATGACAAAAGCACATTACTGCCCGGTGCCTATGCAGAATTACGGCGGATCTCCGATATCCTGAACAGATATCCCCGGACCATCATCGAAGTGGGCGGCCATACCGACACCAGGGGTTCGGAAGAATACAACCAGCGCCTGTCGGAAAGAAGGGCACAAGCCGTTAAAAACGAACTGATCAGCAACGGGGTGATGTCCCGGCGGATCAATGCCGTGGGATATGGGGAATCGCGTCCCATATCCTCTGACCATGCAATGAACCGCCGGGTTG
>JAABSS010000404.1 GCA_011390235.1 Desulfotignum sp. | reverse complement strand
ATCTGTCAGAAACCCTGGCGTCCTATCTGGACGCGTTTGAAAACGCCCTGGCAAGACGGGGGCTTCCCAGGAAATTGTATGTGGACAATGGAGCGGCCTTCCGCAGCAGACATCTGGAATATATCACAGCCTCGCTTTCCATCGCATTAATCCACGCCCGGCCGTATAAGCCCCAGGGAAAGGGCAAAATCGAAAGATGGTTTAAGACCGTAAGAACTCGCTTTCTTTTTAATTATACCGCGGTCTCCCTGGATACGCTCAATGCGGACCTGAATCAATGGATCAATGACGACTACCATCAGAAAAAACATACATCCACCGGCCAAACCCCG
>JAABSS010000403.1 GCA_011390235.1 Desulfotignum sp. | reverse complement strand
AAACCCCGTTTGATCGGTTTACCTCACAAATGCACTGCCTGCGAAACGCGCCGGTTAATCTCAAAGACTATTTTCGACAGGTGGCTCGCCGCACCATTGGAAAAGACCGGACCATTACGTTAAACGGCCGGTTGTATGAAGGGCCGGTGGCCTTGATCGGTAAACGGGTGGAACTGCTTTATCACGACACCGAACCGGAAAAAGTAGAGGTCAAATATCAGAACAACAGTTTTGGACTGGCTCGTCCGGTGGATATTCATGTCAATTGCCGGGTCAAACGGGACAAAAACAACAACCCCCAGCCCGCCGGAGACCATCACGGCACCTACCGATCCGGAACGCTTTTTAACCGGAGGAACCCGCATGAATAATACCTGGCAGGCATTCTTTGGTCTTGGAAAGGAACCCTTTGGTGCGGATATCCGCATGGCCGATATCCTGAAAACCCCGGAACTGACGGATGTGCAAAACCGGTTTGATTATGTGGTGCGACTGGGCGCCGTGGGCTTGGTCACCGGAGAGGTCGGGAGCGGCAAATCAACGGCGCTGCGGTATGCCATGGAAAAGCTGCACGTTGCCGAATACAGGCCCCTTTATATTACCGCATCCTCCGGTTCCATCATGGAATTTTACAGACAGTTTGTGGATGTGCTGGATATTCATCTTTCAAGCAACTCCAAAGCCATTATGGTGAGGCGAATTAAAAATGAAGTCATGAACCTGGTCCGCGAGAAAAGATTGAAAATTGTGCTGATTGTCGATGAAGCCTCCCTGATGCGTCTTGAGGTGTTTGCTGAACTGCATACCATCTGCCAGTTTGACAAAGACTCCAAGCCGTGGCTGCCGATGATTTTGTCCGGCCAGAGCACCTTAATCGACAAACTCACCTACCGGTCGTCCCAGCCGCTGGCCTCAAGAGTCGTGGCCAAAAGCCATCTTGAAGGTGTGGATCTTGCCGGGATGGAAGCCTATCTGAAGCACCATCTGGCCATTTGCGGCATGGACCGGATGCTGTTTGACCCTACTGCCATCACGGCCATCCATCAGGGTTCCGGGGGGCTCTTTAGAAAAGCCAATCACCTGGCCCGGGGATCTCTGATCGCCGCGGCTCAGGATCAATCCGCCATTGTCAATGCGGAACATGTCCGCATTGCATCAACTGAAATATTTTAAAAGGAGGTAACACAAATGGATATTGAAGATGAATACAAATATGAAACCACCATGGAGCAGATCATCTTTCACCTGGAACAATTGATAGCCGAACTTCTGCTGGGCAGCATCAAAAGATTGTCCGGTGAATACGAGGAAACGGTATTGAGAATGAATACGCCGAAAAAGGAGAAAATGCCGTTTTGAAATCAAAAATTCGGTGAAACGGAGCCGGGCAATCCTGGGGAGGAACCCGGCAAGGGATAACCGGATGTGGGCGGCATTGAATAATGCTGCGGGGGAAGCGGGCTGACAGATGCCGCTTCCCTTTTTCTTTTTTTAACCTTTATTCAAGCCTGCCCACCCATGCCTTTAAAACCCATAAAATTGAATGAGCAAAGCGAATCCATTTAAAAAAATCCGAGAAATATCCGTACCGGTCGAAATAATCAGAATATCCTGTTTAATTTATTACGGAAATCAACAACTTCTGGCGAACTGTCCTCTCGACAGTTAGTTGAATTCACGCCATATTTGGAAGAAAAGTTTTTCAGTTGCTTCCTGCGTAAGCCGTCAAGAAACCGTATCTTCTGAAGGCGATATAAAATATGTCATGGTATCGATCAAATCAATCCATAAGAGGAGACGATACAATGACCGCAGAAAATCAATACAAACGAAATTGGGGAAATTGCCGATTCTGGAAACAGCACGTTGAAGAATAGCAGACAAGTAAGCTGAATATATTCAAGCGCCCACACCGCATGTTTTTTTCCATTGCCTGAACGAACCTTGATGATTCCCATAAGCCCTCGGCGTACATTGGCCACCCTGAACAGATTATAAATATTAGGGAACCTCCTCACGGACTATTAGTCCACTCTTAAGAAAGTGCCCACTAAAACCCT
>JAABSS010000402.1 GCA_011390235.1 Desulfotignum sp. | reverse complement strand
CAGGTCACTGACCCCAGGTCACTGACCCCAGGTCACTGACCCCAGGTCACTGACCCCAGGTCACTGACCCCAGGTCAATTATAAACCCGGCAGGATTGTAAAAACTCCTGCCGGGTTTTTTTTTGCTTATTCAGCAGCCATATCTTTTCCAATTCTGGATATTTGCTATAATGGATTGTCTGTCACAAGGACCTTGGCAGGTAGCCCCTGGAGGTGTGCTGTGACAGGACCGTCAGAGCCGGAGGGGGCCTGGCCGGATATGCTGGAATGTCTGGCTTTCAACCGGAGGGGATGTTGCGCTTTATGGTTGTGCTGATGGGAACAGGCCCACGGAGGATCTCGGGCCGGGCACAGCACACCTCCAGGGGCGGGCCCTGGGGCAGCGTGCTGCTCAGAGCGATCGAAACCCGGTATGCTGATGGAAAATATCCAGAAGAAAGATGCCATGTTGATGTTCTCATAAAAAAGCGGTATGATCTGTTGCCTAACGGGGGGCAATCTGATAACAAGCACCTGAAATTAAAACCCAACACCATATATTGTTTTTACCTTAATTATGACAAATAAAAAATCCAGATCCGAGGTTTTGAAAAAACGTGGAAAAAAAGAAAGACACCTGGTCCTCTCTTTGTTCAAATGGGGACTTGCCTCTGTTTCAATAGGGATTCTGGTGGCTGCCGGCGGTTTATTCGGACTGTATATATACCTGAGTAAAGATTTGCCCAAAATCAATTCTTTATCAGATTACCGTCCAGCTACTGTTACCAGTGTCTTTTCAGACGACGGCCGTAAAATTGGAGAATTCTACAAAGAGCGCAGGATAGTCATTCCTTTGTCTGACATGCCCCCACACCTGATAAATGCCTTTGTTGCAGCCGAAGATTCACGGTTCCGGGAACATCCGGGCATTGATATCCAATCCATTTTCCGGGCATTCATCAAAAATTTCCAGGCCGGTGCCATTACCCAGGGAGGCAGCACCATTACCCAGCAGGTAACCAAATCCTTTCTGCTGACACCGGAACGGACCTATGAGCGCAAACTCAAGGAAGCCATTCTGGCCTACCGTATAGAAAAAAAATTCACCAAAGATGAAATTTTATTTTTATACCTGAATCAGATTTATCTGGGCCATGGTGCCTACGGGGTTCAGGCGGCTGCAGAAAATTATTTTGGCAAACATGCACGCGATCTGAACATTGCGGAATGCGCCATGCTGGCAGGGCTTCCCCAGGCCCCCAGCCGGTATTCTCCTTTCCGGTTTCCAGACCGGGCCAAACAGCGCCAGATCTATACCCTGAACCGCATGAAAGAAGACGGCATGATAACCAATATGGCGGTTACAGAAGCCATTGATCTGGAACTGGATATCAAACCCCGGAAAAACTGGTTCATTGAAAGGGTACCCTATTATACGGAACATGTCCGGCGGTATGTGGAAAAAAAATATGGCGAAGATGCCCTGTATAACCAGGGACTCCAGATACACACTGCCGTTAATATCGAACTTCAGAAAATAGCCCGGGAAGCTGTAGTAAAAGGCCTGATGGATCTGGACCGGCGCATCGGATACCGGGGACCCCAAAAAAACATATCCGCCCTTCAGGTTGAAGAATTCTGCCGGACTGAAGCTGAAAAAATCCAGGGAAATCTGCTTGAAAAAGGCAGTATCTATAACGGTGTGGTGCTGGATGTGGATGATGAAAACAAGGTAACCAGGGTACGGGTAGGTAATTTTTCAGGAATTATCCAGCTGAAAACCATGACCTGGGCGCGCCATCCCAATCCCAAAATAGCCTATTACGAATCCAGGGTCACCAATCCATCCCGGGTGCTGAAACCAGGGGATGTGATTCAGGTAAAGGTTATCAATGAAATAGAGGGAAAAGAACAATACGAATTCACCCTGTATCAGGAACCCGCAGCACAGGCAGCACTGTTGAGTATTGCTGCGGAAACCGGTCATGTGAAAGCCATGATCGGGGGGCGGGATTTCAAAGACAGCCAGTTCAACAGGGCCTACCAGTCCCGGCGGCAGCCGGGATCCGCATTCAAACCCATCATATATGCGGCTGCCCTGGACAAGGGGTACACCCCTGCAACCAGTATCATTGATTCGCCGGTGGTGTATGAAGATGTGTCCCGGGACTTCATCTGGAAACCCCAAAACTACAAGGAAGAATTTTACGGGCCCACTTTGTTCAGAGAAGCTCTGGTTAAATCCCGGAACGTGGTCACCATCAAAATCCTCCAGGATATCGGTATTCCCTATGCCATTGACTATGCAAGGAAACTGGGCATCACATCGGATATCAACCAGGATCTGTCCATCGCCCTGGGATCTTCAGGGGTCTCTTTGCTGGAAATCGTCAATGCCTATTCCGTATTTTCCAATCTGGGCTACCTGATTGAACCGGT
>JAABSS010000401.1 GCA_011390235.1 Desulfotignum sp. | reverse complement strand
TGCTCAAACGCCGCAATATGATCAGGCACCAGATGGGCGACTGAAAATGTGTTCATGTTTATCTTCCGCCCCTGTTTGGATGATCATACGACAGTGTCAACAGGTCCCCCTTGCCCCCGTATGGCACAAGCAGGGCCGTGGTGAATCCGTTTTCAGTTAAAGCCGGGATCCAGCCGGCATGGGCGCTGTTCCCGAGATCCAGGGTGAACAGGATCGTTTGATAACCGTCTGACTGAAAAAGCAGGCAGTGGGCCGCCACCGTTTCTAAAACATCCTGACCAAGGACAAGCGGATGCATCACGACCGTGTCGGCGGCCCGGTTCACTTCTGAAGAGATGACGGTGTATGGGGTGCGCGGTCTTACGTCATCGGCCGGGGCGATGATATTTCTGGGCAGAAACAAGCGTTCATACCGGTCGGCAATATCTGCGGCGATTGACGGGTGCAGCCATGCACCGGTGCCTGTATCCTCCTGTAATTGTCTGAAAAAAATCTTTTTTCCCGAAAGGGTGCCGATGGGCTCGAAATATTGCTCCGGCAGATCATGCCCGTAATGCCGGCAGATCACCCCGGTAAAATTTTCTTTGCCAATGGCTTCCAGGCATTTTTCGACCAGTTCTTCCCCCATTTGCGAAGCCCCGGCCTGCCCATAAATATAGGGCCCCAGAATTTCAGCGGTATTGCGGTTGAGGCTCTTCCAGAAAAGCCCCCCGGCAACGGTATTCTGACGGTCTTTGAGTATCAGTGCCGCAAGATCTCCTGCCTCATACATATCCGCAACCATCATTGGCGTCTTAAAAAAGAACGGCAGATCTGCCATGGATTCTGATTCATGAATCATGCCTGCAACCATCCTGACTTCCACAGGATCAGGCCGGTCAATGGTCCTGCTGACCAGGGGACCCGGGGTATAGCCGGTGGCCGCAGCTTTATTATAGCCCATATATTTCATCAGAGACATATGGATTTTTTCGCCTGTCTGGTTCATGGAAAAACTGTCAACCATTCTACCGGCAATTAAAAGTCCAAGTTCATCCAGGGATGATTCATCCTCCACATCCACAGTAGAAGTCAAATTGAAGGCGCGCAGGTTAAAGTTCTCGGCAGTAAATTCCAAGGTCAGTTCCATAAGGTAGGGTTTGGATAGGCAGCTTATGGAAATCATTGTTCCCGGGTTGAGTTTGTTCAAATAGACAAAAATCTCTTCTGTGGCAAGAACCAGGGCTGTGGTTTCCTTTTGGCTGAAACCATATCCCTGGCAGGTTTTTTTAACAAACGAGACCGCTACCGGTAAAAATGCCGGTTCAGCAGCAATTGTCAACACAGGTGTTTCAGGCATTTGCGCGGGTCCTTATTTTCGGTTCAGTGATTGAATGAAAAGACAAAGGCATTTCTCACCAATTGAAGAATTTCTTTTTTGCTGAAGGAGAAATACGTCATAAGCATCGTATATTGGTCGGTGAGAGAAGTCTTGAACAATGCAGGGTCATCCGTATTCAGGGTGAGTTTGACCCCCTGGTCAAAAAGACGGCGAACCGGATGCGCTTCAAGGGATGAAACAGCATGCAAACTCACATTTGAGGAGATTGATATATCCAGGGGAACGTTTTCTTTGACCAGTCTCCGGACCAGTGCCCCATCCTCACAGCATCCGATGCCATGCCCGATCCGGCTTGGTTTCAGGATATCAAGGGTGTGACCTACATGATCGGCTCCGGAGAATTCACCTGAATGGGCAATGGTTAAAAGTCCCATCTGCCTGGCTTTTTCAAAAGGTGCTTCAAAGGGAAGAATTGAATCCTTTACCTCCATCCCGGCCAGATCGATGCCCACCACCCTGCTGATCGGATATTTGTCAATATAATCCAGGGTGGCCCAGGCGGCCTGGGCACCCATCATCCGTGAAATCGAATAAATGAGGCGCACTTTGACCCCGAAATCCTTTTCTCCGGCGGCAAGGCCTTTATCAAGTCCTTCCAATACCGCCTTGATGTCCCGCCTCATCATTTCATGGACTTGCGGCATTAAAGATGCCTCCGTGTATACAATATTCTGTTTTGCCTGATGTTCAGCAAAGTCATACCCAAGATCAAAAAAGTCAGCCTCAGATGTAAAATATGCCAGAACGTTTTCAAACACCCGGGTAAAGTCCTCGAAGTTTTGATAATGGCCATTGGGATAAAAGTCATCCCCGGGTCGGGGCATTTTTTTCCGTCGGGCGATTTTTTGAATGGTGGCCAGGTTTACTGCACCTTCCAGGTGGATATGCAGTTCGGCTTTTTCCATTTTTTCGATCTCTTTAAAATCATCTGTCATTTTAATAGCATCATTTTTGTGAAGGGGAGACTGGCAAAATTATTGCAGCCCCTGCTGTCTGCTGCAGCACAATGTTGGCCTCTTAGGTCCAGTTTCCAATATACAACGCCGGGGA
>JAABSS010000400.1 GCA_011390235.1 Desulfotignum sp. | reverse complement strand
CTTGCAGATACCGATACTGATGCCGATCGGTGGCGCATGCAGTACGTTGACGGCCTGGTACGGACCGATATCCTTGATTTTGAGCGGATTCACGATTTTAAAGCGATTCAGCTGATCCTTGATCTGCTGCGGTCCCGGACAGGGTCTCCCATTTCCTATCAGTCCATTGCCGAGGATGTCGGGGTGGCACCCAACACCGTCAAAAAATATATCCAGATATTGGAATCCCTGTTTATCATATTCAAGGTCACCCCGTATGCCCGCAATATTGCCCGGTCAGTTGTAAAAGCCCCGAAAATCTATTTTTATGATACGGGCATGGTGAACAGTGAGGATGAAGGGGTTGTATTTGAGAACATGGCTGCACTGTGCCTGTTGAAGCATGTATGCGCAAGGGTTGATCTCGAGGGCAGGCCTGCCTCACTGCACTATGTGCGGACCAAGGACGGTGCTGAAGTTGATTTCTGCCTGGTGCAAGACAACACCCCTGAACTGCTGATCGAAGTCAAGAGATCAGATGCGCGGCCGGCCCAGGCCCTGGTAAACTTCAGCAAACGCTACGGTATCCCGGCCACCCAGCTGGTACTGCACCTGAAACATGAACGCGTGGACAAAGATGTCAGGATCTGTCAGGGCATGAAGTTTCTTGCGGCTCTGTAGCCTGATCCCCTGAAAGGTTGCAACGGTGCGATATGTGTGTTGCAAAAATCTGTTTTAAAGGTTAAATTTAAAAAAAACCGATACGGTTGAGTGGAACTCGGAAAAAAATGCCGTCTCTTGCCTCTTTCCGTAAAAAATATCACAATCCAGAATTTCGTTTCTGGATGTTCTTGTGATATTACGGAAAGAAGCACGATAATGCTTTATTTCGACACCAACTCTCTGTGATGGAGGTTTCAAATGGAAGACACGCCAAAATTGACTAGACAGGAGTTGCTTGAACGGGTCGTTGTCGATCAGAATATTTGTTTTGGTAAACCATGTATTCGTGGCACCCGTATCTCGGGTATCGCTTATCATGGACAACCTGGCTGCCGGCCATGACGTAGAAACCGTTTTTAGTGAGAAATTGGCAGGAGCAGCTGATAAATCTTTATACGACATGTTTCTGAAGGAAAAACGGACGTTCGTTACCCAGGATTCTGTTTGGCAACTTCGATGTGCAGGAATTTTGCCGGGTTGATCGATTGAAAGTAGAGGATTGGGCTGATAGTTAGGTGGGGTCAGGCTTGCGTTATTGCGCTTTTGGGGACTGTTCGGGGATGGTTAGATTAAACATTACACTTCCTTTTTCCATTGCCGAAGAACTCAATCAGATAACAGTGGCCCGTAAGAGAAGTCAATTTGTTGCAGAGGCTGTCAGGTTGAGAATCATGCAGATTAAGGAAAAGAAATTTGAAGCACTTCTTTGTGAAGGATACCAGGCGGAAAAAGAGGAAGGGTTAAAAATAACAAAAGAATTTGAAGCCATTGAATGATGCCGGTGAACCCCAGTCCTTGTTCCTTTGTTCAAAAACAGTTCGGATCTAAAAAAACAGCATTCCTTTCCCGGCAATGGGACAACAATTGCTTGAAACAGCTGTTTTTTGCCAGCAGGGGTTCCGTGTGGGGGATCATGGAGAAAAAAGCCTTGCTGCCGACGATAATCAGCTTTTTTCTGGCCCGGGTCATGGCGACATTGAGCCGGCTGGGGCTGTTCAAAAATTCACTGGTCAGGTGATCCGGATCCGATGCGGTCAACCCGAAAAAGATGATATCCCGCTCCGCACCCTGGACCCGCTCCACCGTGTCCACCAGGGGGAGCTGGAAGCCCTTCGGAGTCAGCCCCCTGTCTGAGGCCGTATTCGCAGTCAGGCTCTTGTCTGAGATCATCTTTCCGAGCCGTTTGAGGATTTCGTTGTTCTGGGCCCTGTGGGGGGTGATGATGGCCATCCGGTCCGGGGGAAAGCCGTGGCCGCATATCAGGCGGCAGGCCAGTACGGCCATGAGATCCGCCTCTTCATCCGATTTCTGGGAACATCCCTGGTGGTCGGTCAATACCAGGGTGACCGGTTCTTCCGGATTTAGAATCTGGTTGAACAACCGGCCGGCACCAAAGGGGTCATTGTATTCTTCCCTGACAGGCTCCAGGCACAGCCGTGCCCGGTCCACTCCCGGGGCCGGGGCAAGCACACTGCCGTACCAGATTTTGGAAGGAAACGCGCAGATTTCCCTGTTCATCCGATAGGTGGTATTCAGGGTGACCTGGTGACACGCAGGATATTGGTTCCGGATATTGGACAGAATGGAACCGCTGAACCGCACTCCGTCCTTTCCGTCCTCCCCGTTCTCTTCATCGTCGTAGGTTCCCATGACAATGGGGGGAAGCTGATTTTCATCCCCCAGGAAAAGGAAGCTTCCCCTGCTGTAAATCAGACTGAGCAGGGCCTGGGGGAGCGGC
>JAABSS010000399.1 GCA_011390235.1 Desulfotignum sp. | reverse complement strand
TGACACCAGCGGTTTCTGAAAATACAATCCCTCCAGAAGAATCTGGCCAAAGGCTTCCGCCGGGGTGATGGAGGGCAGTACAACCATGCGGGCATTTTTGATCAGCCACTTGAGATTTTTATCGCTTTGAAACCCCAGCAAATACACATTGGTCAGGTTTTCTTTTTTGATCCTGGACTGCAGTTTTTCATACAAAGGCCCGGTGCCCACGATCAGGATGTCTCCGGCCGTGGTTCTGGCGGCATCCAGAAGAATATCCAGTCCTTTGTACCAGCGCAGCACCCCGACAAACAAAGCAAAGTTTTTGTTTCGGGCAAAGGTCACCAGCTCCGGATCGGCAGGACCCAGGCCGGTAAACCGCTGTTCATTCATAAATAGAGGGATTTCCCGAATTTTGTGTTTAAAGGGGGCCAAATACGGGGTATTGTGGAAAAGTGCCCGGGAGCTGACACAGATGCAGTCCATTTTCCGCAGAAACCGTTTGATGAACGGCAGATACATTTTTTTTAGAACCAGCATTTTGTGGATATCACACTGAAAGGTCACCAAGGCCGGTTTTTTCAAGTCATGCACCAGGGCCAGCATTTCCGCGGTAGGCCAGGGAAAATGAAAATGCAGCAGATCCGTATTGCGGCAGATATCGGAAAATGCCCGGGCAAAGGAAAGAGAAAACGGATTAGAAAATGCACAAAAGGATTTTTTATAGAATCGTGTGGAAATGCCTTCTTCTGATGTCACTGTATAATCTGCAGATCCCACTGAGACCACCTGCACATTGAACCCCCTGGCGGCGGCATAGACCGCGTATTGACGTATGGCCTCTTCCATGCCGCCGCTGGTTTCGGGAAAATAGGTTTTAAACACATGGGTGATCCGGGGCATACACCTATTCCCGCAGGGCTGTGTCGATATTTTTCAGCAGCGGTCCCAGCAGATAGGAAATCACGGTGCGCTCATCCGTGGTGATATAACAGGTCACAGGCATGCCCGGTGACAGATAGGCATCTTTGGCAAACAAATCCGTTATATCCACCTGGACTTCCGCTTGATAGTAGGGCATCTCCCGCTGGGGGTTTTCCGGTTCCACCAGATCCGGGGACACATAGGTCACCCTGCCCCTGATCGGGGGAGTGGATTTTCTCTGGAATGCGGCCAGCTGCACCTTGGTGTCCTGGCCTTCTTTCACACTGGTGATATCCTGGGGCCGGACCCTTGCCTCCACAATGAGAATGGAGTTTTCCGGCACGATTTCCAGCAGGTTCATCCTGGGGGGAATCACGCCGCTGTCCTCGGAGTGTACTTCCATATTGATCACCACCCCGGAAATGGGTGCCCGGATCTTGAGGCGTTCACTGGCATCCAGCTGGGGTTTGATCTGCTCTTCCAGCTCGAAAATGGTGTCTGTCACCTCCCCGAGCATGGACACGGATGTTTCCCTGTACTGGTTTTCAATGTCCAGGATCTGGAGCCTGCGTTCCTGGATCATCTGGTTGTACTGGGCGATTTCCTGGTTGATTTTGCCCCTGCGGCCCCTGTACTGGGACAGGCTTCTTTCCAGTTCCAGTATATCGGTTTTGCCCAGGTATTTTTCCTTGAGCAGGGGACGTTTGCTCGCAAGGTCTTCTTTGAGGTTGGCGATGATCTCTTCCACACTCTTGAGTTCCTGTTTTGCCCCTTCGATCTGGTTGCCCAGCTGTTTTATCTGGGACAGATACAGCTGGGTTTTGCCATAAAGTTCTTCTCTGCGGGAATCGAAAATATGCTGTTCCGTGACCAGGATTTCCGCAATTTCCCTGTGGTCTTTCAACGCTGCAAGCTCAGGGGGCCAGGTGATGGCTGATTTCATGGCTGCCTCTGCCCTGAGCCTGGCGGACTGGGCTTTTTTAAACCGGAACCGGTTGATCAGCAGCTGCAGATTCGAACTGACCCGGGAGTCTATGAGTTCTATGAGCACATCGCCTTTTTTCACCCTGTCTCCGTCTCTGACAAAAATTTTGTCAACAATGCCTCCCTCCAGATGCTGCACAACCTTGCGCTGGCCCGACACCTTGACCGAACCCGGGGCAATGATCGCCCCCTGGAAAGGGAAAAACCAGGACCACACCGCAAGCCCCCCGAAAAACAGGACAATGATCAAAAGACCTGAGATAATGTATTTCCACGGATTTGTATTCAATATCTTTTTTGATTCTTCCATATCTAAACTCCTGCTGCCTGACTGGGCGTTTGTCTGTTTGAAAGTTGTGCCAGCACCTCTTTTGCAGGCCCGTACATGGCAGGTCTGCCTTCTTTGATCATCAACAATTTGTCTGTGTGCATCAATATCTTGGGCCGGTCCGACACCACAATCGTGGTGATGGCGCTTTGTTTCACATGTTCCAGGCAGTGCAGCAGCCCCTGCAGCCCCTGGTCATCCAGATGGGTATGCGGCTCATCCAGCACCAGCAGTTT
>JAABSS010000398.1 GCA_011390235.1 Desulfotignum sp. | reverse complement strand
CTTCAAAAAAATCCCTCAGCCCGATGCCGATGGCCGGAAAAACAGCGGTGGAAAGACTTCGGAACAAAAACGCAATAGGATCTAAAAATCCCGCATAATTGACGCCCACAGCAGCTGCGGCCAGAATGACGATCAGGAGAAAATATTTGATCCGCCGATGGGGGCTTGTGCGGTTTGCCTTGATCTGATCCCGGCCTTTTTGGGCCGGCCGGACCGCGCCGGTCATGTGATGCAGCGTGCCGAACGGGCAGATAAAGGAACAAAAAAACCGGCCCAGCAGAATGGTTGCCGCAATCAGTAAAATGGCCCATGCAAAGCCTTCGATCCACTGGCGTGCAGAGAGCATGGAAGACAGCCAGATCAGGGGATCAAGCTCAAAGAAGAAAGTCACCGGTCCCTTGATCTGAATTTCCTGAACCTGTTCAAACGTGGGTGAATAATCCAGGTAAACATCCTGCGGCAGTTTGGTGGCGGTCAGCAGATAGATAAACAGACACAGAAAAACAGCCTGACAAGCGCGCCGGAGCCAGACCAGGTGTTTTATTTTCAAATCGTCACCAGGTCCTGTTTAAACTGTTTCAAATCCATGCTGCCCAGTCCCCACTTATCTGCCAGACGGATAAAGCCGATATCCTCCGGCTTTTCGTCAAACAGGCCCGCGCCTTTTGCATCCGCGCCGACCGGATCTGTCGCAAGGATCAGCCGGTTCGCCACCCGGACATCCGAGGGACTGCCGCCGGACGGACCGTTTGAAACCATGATCCGGGTGGCGTCGATCAGGGTTAGATGCGGTTTGAAAAACTGCGCCAGGTCGACAATAGACTGGTGAATATCCTGATGCAGGGCACTGCGCCGACCGTCCACGCCGCCGATCCAGTTTTTCATGCCCAGGGTCAGCTTGCTCAAACCGTGAACCTTGGCCACCGGCAGATTGATAACCTTGTCCGCCTCCACCAGGGGGGTAAACACCGGCCAGACATCTAAGCGATTGCCGTGCAGGTTCATCTTCCGCATCATGGAGGATCGGGGATGAATCAGGTCGGCACCGGTTGTCTGGGCTACCCGGCCCGCGCCGGTGATGGAAAAACATCGCCCGGCATCGTGAATGGTATTGTCGGCAATGCGGACTTTAGCGGCCCCGGCTTCCTGGCAGAGTTCGATCACCGCCTCCATGACCTCGGGATTGGTGGTGGCGGCCAGAGCCGGTTCCCGGGCCCAGGAAATATTGACTTTGAGGACCACGACATCGCCCTTGGAGACAAAGCGATTCATTCCGCCGGCTTTTTCAAATACGGCGCGGGTCAGTTCCCTCACGGAATACCCGGAACTTTGACCGTGTCCTTCTATGATCCATTTTTCGGGTGTATCCGCGGCGTTTACGATTTTTGACACAACAGAAACCGGCAGACATCCGGCAGCGACAATCCCGCCGGAAATTTTGCAGATCTTTTTTAATGATTCTCTGCGGGTCATGGGCTGGTTTTTCATGGCGGTACCTCCATTATATTGAAAGAGGAAAGCATCGGCTGAATTTGGCATTTAATTCAGGTTTACCGGTAAATATAAGTCTAACGGGGTTCCATTGTCAAGGTAAAGGCGACTTTTTGTCATGGCAAATAGCTGAAAAACCAAAGTATTCGTTCCGGAATTCATTTTTATAGTCATTGCTGAACGCTTCAACATCCCACTTTCTTTTTGAAAGCAGATAGCGGTATTGATCTTTTAGGACATAGGTCTGTGCATCATGTGTTTTCGCGTCTTCCGTGGTTACACGGACCAGGGTTCGAAGGTAATAATCGCCTTCAAAGATATCCAGTTTGCTGATGCTCTGTTCATCCACGTCCAAATAGACCATGCCGTATGTCGTATGGCCGGGAGAGGCGATAATTCCGGGATACACCTCATTTTTGATACAGAATCGCGCATACCCCGGCAGACAGGCTTCATGACCGGGCAGGTGCCGACCGGTCACAGAGGCAAAAATCGAGGGCACCATCAATGTGCCATAGGTGAAAAGATCCATGTCAATAATCCGTCATCAATTTTTCGGTTGATCCGTTCACATGCAGAGAAAGGATTATTTGACGATTAATTGCAAATTCAATACCATTTATTATGAAATCGCCGGGCTTGCAGCCCCGCAAGCAATTCTTAAGGCTTCCGCTCCCAAAAGACACGGTAAGCAAATTGGTGAAAAATGACAAAAATGTATATAACCTGCAAGCAGATGACAAAAAAGTAATTTGGTTATTCAATGCACTTGTATAAGAAAAGTGGATAACCAGAAAAAATAATTTCGCGCAGAGGCAGAGGCTCAGGTGTCAGGGAACGCTTCGCGCACCCTGACCTACGGCAAAGGTGTTTTTCCCGTAGGTCACGGTGTCCCGTCCGTTTGGGACTCCCTGACTTAGTTTTCTTGGGAAACAATGATTTTTAAAATGGATTCTGGTATGGTAT
>JAABSS010000397.1 GCA_011390235.1 Desulfotignum sp. | reverse complement strand
CAGGTAGATGTAGGAGAAAGATTTTGTGTTAAGCACTTCATAGTGTGAAAGATACACATCATTGGCATGGGTCAAAAACCGATCGATGGCGCGATCCAGCCCAACGGACGGATCTTGAAAAATTATTTTCAGGTTGTCATTGGTCACCTGTGGAATACCGTTTTCCGGATCGCCGTCACGCAATATTTTGTGGGCATCTCTCATTTTACTGATGGAGCGGCCCACCTGGGCCCGGGCCATGTTGAACTCGGTTTCATCGTCAGTGGTCACCATCAGGCTGCTGAAATAGGCGATGCGGTTGGCAAGCCCTGCCTGATGACCGGCCAGATTCACCAGACTGGAAAACCCCCGCTGTTTGGATATCACGTTCTGCATGGTAATGAATGATGCCGTAGCCAGCAGGGCAATGGCGCTCAACCCGATAATATACCTGCGCCGCAGATTTTTGACCGCTTTGTAGGGGTTCATTTTGTATCCTTGATAGATCCACCCGGCTTCAAGGGGTGGATGAAACGCACTGCATGGTTAAATACCCGGACAATATCAAACAATTGTTAGGTATATGTTTTGGAACCATTATTTTTTTTATACGGCATCAAAATGGAATGTAACGGTATTCTCATCATTTTGTAATATAACCGGTGTAGAATAATGCCATCAGTGAAAAGGAGGCGGAGGGGCGGATGTATCACACGAAAACAAAGACAACCCATGAAACAGACCATTTGATGCGGTTTCCGGATGTGACATGTATGATGCCTGTTTTTCAACCCATTGTTCACATTCATTCCGGCCATCTGTTCGGGGTGAAAGCAGGGTTCAGCGATTGCCGGCAGGCAGGTCTGGAGAAGGAGGCCGACCTGTTAGACACTGGCCGGGAACAATGTGTCAGGCACCAGAAGGACCTCTGCCTGCGGCAGACCGTGTTCACGGATTTTTTCCGGTTCAGGCAGCATCATCCCTATACATTATTCTTGCGGCTGGATCACCGGGTTTGCCGGTCACCGGATTACCTGCCCGGCCGCACCCTGGAAATGCTCACGCACCAGGAACGTGCGCCGGCGGGTGTCTGTTTTGAACTGTCCGTTCATTGCAATGGTGAAGAAGATACCCACCTTTTCAGCATATCGGACAGATACCGTTCCCAGGGGTTCCGGACGATGCTGACCCACTTTGATATCCGCAGCTGCGGGCTGGATTTTCTGGACAGCATGGCACCTGATTATATCCGGTTAGACCGCAAACATTTTTCGGATATGAAACAGCACCCCGAAAAAAAACAGATCCTGTCTTTTCTGATCACCTATTCTCATCTGAAGGAATGCAGGGTTCTGGCCTGTGATGTCCTCAACAAAGAAGAGTTTACCGCATGCCGGGAATTGGGATGTGATCTGGTCCAGGGAAACTTTGTACAGGCCCCTCAACAGAAACTGACATCCATCCAACATCGATATGAAACCATCGGACAGCTTGCAAAAACAGACCGCCGTGTTCATGTCAACAAGGACCGCTCCCTGATTGCCGGTGAAATCAGGCACCTGAAACCGGTGTTTTCCGACTATACAGTGGTCCATATCTTTGATCAGTTCAGAAACCATCCGGAGGCATCTTTTTTTCCAGTGGTTTCCAGAAATGGGGAACCCCGGGGCATTATTCGGGAAACCGCATTCAAGGAATATACGTTTTCAAGATTCGGCAGACAATTGCTGGAAAACCCGTCATTCGGCAAAAATATCTCGCGGTTTATCGCCAAAATTCCAGTGGCTGATGTGCATTCATCCGTGGAAAGCCTTATTGAAACCTATACCCGGTACAACAACAATGAAGGCTTGATCATGGTGGAAGATATGAAATATATCGGTGTGCTGAGCACCAATTCCCTGCTCAAACTGATCAATGAAAAAAATCTGTCCCAGGCCCGGAACCAGAATCCGCTGACCCAGCTTCCCGGCAACACCCTGATCCATGAATATGTGAGCCAAAGCCTGGCGGATGAGGATGATGTCCATCACCTGATCTATTTTGACTTTGATCATTTCAAACCCTTTAATGACCGGTACGGATTCAGAAACGGGGACCGGCTGATCCTGATGTTTGCTGAAATGCTCAAAAAAATCTCTTTTTTCGAAAATCGGTTTGTGGGCCATGTGGGCGGTGATGATTTTTTCATGGGAATCCGCAACAGTACCCTTGAAACAGTGGAAACCCAGATGGCGGGACTGGCCCGGGAGTTTAAAAATAATGCGGAAAGTTTTTATGATCCGGATACAGTGAAAAACGGGTTCCTGCTGACCTGCGACCGGGAAGGCAACGAACGGAAACTGCCCCTGATGACGGTGAGTGTGGCTGTTCTGGAACTGCCGGCAGGCAGCAAGATCCATCTGACGGTCGAAGAGACCGCCAACATTCTTGCCCGCCTGAAGAAAAAAGCCAAGCATTCGGATACCGGTATGGCCGGTACCCGACTGAAC
>JAABSS010000408.1 GCA_011390235.1 Desulfotignum sp. | reverse complement strand
TGAGCAAATCAACACAGAGGTTTATCAGCATATTGTTCCGGCCACGGACGATCTGTTACAAAAGTCACATCGGATCTTTAACGCGACATAAATTTCCCGATTCAGCATGTCAGGTGAAAACAGGCGGCCACGCCATTGGAGGACCCTGCCAGTGAATTGAATTTCTCGGCTGCCCGCTTTGAAGACATGACCATGGCGGTTATCCCTTTTTCCTGCAGATCGGCAACCAGTGTGGCATGGGGTTTCATAAGACCCGGTTTTCCGGTGCCGATCACAAGGATCTTTGCTTGGCTGTCAAGCACCGCTTCCAGATCAGATAACGCCAGCCGGTGGCCTGATTTTCTCTGCCATGGGCTTAGAACAGTACCATCCGGGAGGATAATGAGATCTTTGCGAAACGTTTTCCCGTTGATTGTCATTTTACCGAATGAATAGGAATCTATCATGAGCGTTTCCTTCGCTTGTCCGCATCTTTGATGATTAATCGATCCCGGTAGATACCGGGGGTTGAGCCGTCAATGGGCATGGCGCCGGCAGTATGGACAAAAAATTCAGTCGGACCTGCACCGCCGATGACAGCGTAGGCGTATCCCTGAGCCGCCATGGCATGAAGGCATGAAAGTAACAATGCCTTGCCGATGCCGCTGCTGCGTTTTTCTGTGTCCACGCCTGTCGGCCCGAAGAAATTCCGGCAGGTGCAGTCATGGCAGGCAAATCCAATGATCTTTCCCGCCTCGGTGGCGATAAAACAGGAAACCGGATGATTACTGAAGCCGACATCACATTCACCGGCCCAGCCCTGGCTGAACATTTTCTTCACCCATTCAACGACGGCATACTTCTCATAAGGCATGGCACGGCGAATTACAATGCCCCGCGCGGCAAGTGGTTTCAACAGAGATGCCACCCCGGGCAGATCATATAACCGGACAAGCAGATCAGGCATATTGTCTTATTCTCCTTTGTTTCTGAATTGTGTCCAGACGCTTACTGTTCTCCAGGCGGGGGTCAGGACATCTGCCGCCGTTCCGATGCCCAGGGTGTTGGTGAGAATGACCGGGGTTTCAAGGTTCCCATCTCATTGATCTGTATCAGTCCGATGGATTTTCCAAATCCGTTGATCACATGGGAGGCGGCGACCAGTTTTCCCCGGAACAGGTTCCCGTCATAGGGCAGTACCGCAGTCACCCCCGTCTGGATATCTCTTCTGCTGATGGTGACATGGCCGAACCTGACAACGCTGACGTCGGTGATCAGGTTCATGGGTCCGGGCTGCATGTGTTTTTCATTTTATACCTTTTCTTTGTTTGTTGCTGGGTTGTCTCCACTCGCTTGATCTTTCATTCGTTTTCACCATAAACACAGGGATTGAATTCATACAGCGGTGAAGCTGACCGCATTCTGTTTCGATCCATGGCCATCAATTTGGGGCTTATAATACCGGCGCCCTTCAATACAGCGATCATTGCTCCGGCCTTTTCCCTGAGCCCATGGTGCCCGCAGGCTGCTCCTATCCTCGCACCGGAAATCAGATTGTGAACACAGCTGTCTCTCAGCTCCGGATGATGAACCTGCAACTGCCTGAACAGCATCATAAAAAATGGTAGCCTTTTCTGCCGCATTTATGAGCACACTGCAAATAGAATCAAGTTCGGTGGTATCTTTGATCACGGAACGTATGGCTTGTTTGATATTGTCCATTTTCAAAGGATACCACGGTCTCGATGAAATTGCCAATATCCGGATTGGCCTGCAGTGCTGACGCCTGATCCAGAAAATTTACAAAATTGATCCTCTTGTGTGCCCAGAATGCCAGGGCCAAATGAAAATAATCAGTTTTATCGAAGCGCTTGACGTTATTGAAAAAATATTGCGTCAGCTTGATTTTTGGGACATCCGGAACCATGATCCGCCACAAAAAGTTTCTGATTATATTCTTGAATTGGTCTGTAATGAGACAGATTCCCGGATTCCGGTTTTTGCTGAATGGCATTGATTTTTTATCTTGACTAAAGTTGATCCCCCCTGATACAAACATAACAGTTGTTCTTATATCAGGCGTAAAGTAATAGTTCGGATTTTGGAGGATTGTCTATGGTTAGGTTAATAATAGCAAGTTCTTATCCTTCAAATTGACAGCCGGAGAAATGCGGAATAAAATTAAACATGAGACTTTATATTAAACTGATTAACCAAACAGTAAGCTTTTAAAAGGAGAAAACTATGAAATTTTCAAGGATCACGATTACTGCCTTAACTTTTGTTCTGCTTCTTTCTTTCTCTGCCTATGCTGAGAAAGTGCGCTGGAAACTTGCAATGACATGGGGCCCGACACTCTCCCCTTTTACTGACGCAGTTGAAGGCATGGCAGAAATGGTGAATGAGATGAGCGGCGGCGAGTTTGTTATACGTATTGATGCAGCAAACAAGCACAAATCACCTTTCGGGGTTCTTGACATGGTTAAACTCGGACAGTACGACATGGCCCACTCGGCGTCATACTACTGGAAAGGGAAAGATATAGCACTCCTTCCTTTTACGACAATGCCTTTCGGAATGACTGCCCCCGAACAGTATGCATGGTTCTACCATGGTGGCGGAATGGCGCTTATGCAGGAAGCCTATGCGCCTCACAACGTCTACTCTTTTCCGGGGGGAAACACAGGAAACCAGATGGGCGGATGGTTCAGAAAAGAGATAAACTCCCTCGACGATCTTAAAGGCCTTAAGATGAGAATTCCCGGATTTGCCGGTGAGGTGCTCTCTGAGCTCGGGCTTGCTGTTACAAACATTGCTCCGGGCGAGCTCTACACAGCACTTGAAAGAGGAACAATAGACGCGCTTGAATGGGTTGGTCCGGGAATGGACATTAAGTTGGGATTTCATAAAATTGCACCATACTACTACACAGGCTGGCATGAGCCTGCTACCGAGCTTCAGTTTATTGTCAACAAAAAGGAATACGATAAGCTTTCAGATAAAAACAGGGCCATACTCAACAATGCCATGAAGCTCGCATCCTATAACATGTATATCCAAAATTATCACATGAGTGCGGATGCCTGGTCTAAGATCAGCACTGAATATCCTCATATAAAGATAATGACTTTTCCCGATACGGTTATTGCCGCAATGAAGGCATCAAACGAAAAACTCCTTGCAGAAAAATCAAAGGACAGTCCCATGCTTAAAAAGATCCTTGCGTCTCAGCATGCGTATCTTGAAAAATCAAGAGAATGGACAAAGATGTCCGACTATTATTATCTTCAGGACAATATAGAGGAATAAGGTCACAGACCTCTGATGTAACACAACAACATGAAAGGGTTGGGCCGGCTGCCGCAAGCCAGGCGTAACCCTTTTAAATTTTATATACTTCCAGAGGAAATTCTTTATGGTGAACAAACTGGAGATCATGTTCAACCGATTTGCCGACATTCTGGGCTATATAACTGCAGCCCTCATGATACTTATGATGATAAACGTTTTTTATGATGTGATAATGCGCTACTTTTTCAGAACCGGAAACATAGCGTTTCAGGAGATGGAGTGGCACCTTTTCAGCATTGTTTTTCTTGTGGGTATCGCATATGCGCTGAAGGAGGACGGTCATGTGAGGGTGGATATTATTTATGACAATCTGAGCGACCGTAAAAAGGCTGTAATAAACATTGCAGGCTCGGTTATTTTTCTTATACCGTTCTCCCTGCTTATTGCAACGCAGTCCGTTCCGTTCGTTATGGAAGCCTATAACACTGGCGAAATAAGCGGAGATCCGGGCGGGCTTACACACCGCTGGATAATCAAATCGTTCATTCCTGTATCCTTCGTGCTTTTAATAATAACAACTACCGGATTCATTATTAAGAACATAAATCTTTACAGAGGGAAAAAAGAATATCTTTCAGATGATACGGAGGCTAACAGATGATCGGGATTGTAATGTTCTTTGTTGCGCTTTTCCTCCTTTTGTTCGGCTTTCCCGTGGCTTTCACATTCGGGGCTGTTTCAGTTATATTCGGCATGCTTGCAGGTTTTTTAAGTGTTCCGTTTGACGGCGATCTGGTATATTGGCTTTCCGAAGGCTACAACGAAGGCAAATTCATGTTCGCATTCATGCCGCACCGCATATGGTCTATTATGAACAACACCATACTCATGGCCATTCCGCTCTTCATATATATGGGCATAGTTCTGCAAAAAACCAAACTCGCAGAAAAGCTTCTGGAATCAATGGGTTTTCTTTTCGGCGAAGTGCGGGGCGGGCTTGCAATCAGCACTGTCCTTGTGGGGGCTCTGCTTGCGGCATCAACCGGCGTTGTGGGTGCAAGTGTTGTTGCAATGGGAGTTATCTCACTGCCTGTTATGATAAAATACAACTACAGGAACGAGCTTTCCACAGGCGCTATCTGTGCTGCGGGAACACTGGGGCAGATAATTCCGCCGTCTATCGTTCTTATTATTCTCGGAGATGTTTTTCAGGTTCCGGTGGGCGACCTTTTCAAGGCTGCTGTGTGGCCAGGTCTTTACCTTGTCGGGGCGTATATACTATACATTGTAGTATACGCATTCTTCAAAAAAAATGCAGCACCGCCTGTCATCATAGAAAACGCATTGGAAACGAAAAAAAAGCAGATACTGAATGCACTCATAGCCATTGTTCCTCCGCTTGTACTCATCGTTCTTGTGCTGGGCTCGATTTTCGGAGGCGTTGCAACACCCACCGAATCCGCAGCGGTGGGAGGCATTGGAGCGATAATATTGTCTGTTATATACAGGGAGTTTTCTTTCAGACTGATCTTTGACAGCGCTCTGGAAACAGTTAAGATAACAGCAATGGTCTTCGGAATTCTCATAGGTGCCACTGCCTTTTCCATGGTTTTCACATACACGGGAGGCGATATTATCGTTGAAGAGTTCATGCTCGGGCTTCCCGGTGAAAAATGGGGCTTTCTTATTCTTTCAATGGCAGCCATTCTTGTTTTAGGATTCTTCATCGACTTTATTGAGATATCATACATTATAGTACCGATACTTGTTCCGATCGCAGAAAATATCGGAATAAATCCGATCTGGTTCGCCATTTTAATAGCAATGAACCTGCAAACATCTTTCCTGACCCCGCCTTTCGGTTTCAGCCTTTTCTATCTTAAAGGGGTTGCTCCGCCGGAGGTTAAAACATGGCAGATATACAAAGGGGTTGTTCCGTTCATAACCATTCAGGCTGTAATACTTATTCTTATTGTAGTTTTTCCGGAGTTTTTCGGTCTTTCCAAAACATATTAAGCGTAACAGGACGCCTGCTCAGGTGCTCTGTTTTTTATTCATTGTAAATATCCTCTTTATAGAGGGGGTTATCCGCAGGATCAGTCCAGGTGATATTCGATGTCATCAAAGATATCTTCCAGGGTGTAGAGCAGTTTGTCCGCCTGGGACAGGTTCCGGTCGGCGATGTTTTCTTCGATGGCATGAAATGTCTGGGTCAGCTGTTGTTTGTGATCGAGCAGCACCTGCCGCAGCGGCGTGCCGTCGTACTGGTAAAGCAGCATGTCGATCTGGCCGGCCAGTTCGTACAGGGAAGGATTTTTTTCCACCAGGCCGGGATCCTGGTATCCCAGGTGCCGGGCCAGCCGGGGATAGGTTTTTTCAAAGCTTTTTTTATAAAATGGCCGGATGGTCACGGTTATCTGCATATGTTTGCTCATGGGGTATCTCCTTGTATCTGTGCAGGTTGCCTATTCAAAATCCATATGCCAGCCCGCGCCGGCAAAGGCAAACCGGTCTTTGAACCGGTGAAAGAGCTGTGCTGCAGCTTCGTTGCCTGTGCAGTGGGACACGGCAATGGTGTTTACCTGGAACCGGTCAAAGGCATCCATGGCCTGGTCCAGCTGGGACGGGTCATTGGCAAATCCCAGGTGGGTGCCGCCGATGACGGCATGAAATGTCTGATGGCCGGATTTTCGGGCAAAATGTTCCATGATGTTGACAATGCCGGAATGGGCGCATCCGGTGAGGATCACCGGGCCGGAAGGGGTCTCGATGAGCAGGCTGGCATCATCGGAGAAAGGGTCGGGAGCAAATCCATCCGGGGTCTGAATCACCAGGCGGTCATCTGACGGTTCAAAGGACCAGGTTCGGGGCACCTGACCGGAAAAAAACACCTTTGGCGCAATTTCGGAAAATCTGCTGTGGAATTCGAACCGGGCGTTAAGTTTCTCTTCCAGGGCGGTTTGAGAAAAAGGGATGCCGATGTAAGCCGGGTCCTGGTCTCTGGGCACCAGGTATTTGCCGGCAAACAGATCCGGGTGGGCATGCACGGGCAGGGGATGTTCTCTGGCCGGGATCTGCATAAGACCCCCGGTGTGGTCAAAATGGCCGTGGCTGATCACCACCCCGTCCAGGGCGGACAGATCGATTTTCAGGGCTTTGGCATTGTGGGCCAGGCCCAGTCCCTGGCCTGTGTCCATGAGCAGGCAGGTGTCCGGGGTTTTCACCAGGGCGGCAAATCCATGTTCGCCCATGATATCTCTGGCCATGTGGGCCCGGTTTTCACAGATGACGGTGATGCGGGTATGGGTCATGGGAATAGTTCCTTTGTATGAATGTCAGATGCGGGTGCGGTTATCGGGCATGGTGGCCACCAGGTGGATCACGCTGATGGACCGTTCCAGAAAACCGCCTTCACAGTAGCACAGGTAAAATTTCCATAATCGCCTGAACCGGCGGTCATATCCCAGCTGCGACAGGGTGCCGGAAGCGGATGTGAAGCGCTGCCGCCAGTCGTCAAGGGTTCTGGCATAGTCAAACCCGAAATCAGTGAGCTTTCTGACCACCATGCCGGTGTGGTCCGTGAGCACCCGGAGCAGGTGGTGGGTGGCGGGCAGGCAGCCCCCTGGAAAGATGTGACGCTGGATGAAGTCCACGCTTTTCAGATAGTTTTGATACAGCTGGTCCCGGATGGTGATAGCCTGGATGAGCATGATGCCGTCAGGTTTGAGCAGCGAGGCACAGGTTTTCATGAACGCGGGCAGGTACTGGTGGCCCACGGCCTCGATCATCTCGATGCTCACCAGTTTGTCATACTGGCCGGTGAGTTCCCGGTAGTCTGTTTTCAGCAGGGTGATCCGGTCCTGGAGGCCCATTGCATGAATGCGGCGCTGTGCTTCGTCATACTGGGCATCGGAGATGGTGGTGGTGGTGACGTGGCACCCGTAACGGGAGGCAGCATGGATGGCAAATCCGCCCCAGCCCGTACCGATCTCCACCACCCGGTCTTCAGGGACCAGGTGCAGCTGTTGACAGATCATTTCCAGCTTGTGGACGGCAGCTTCTTCCAGGGTGCTGGTGTCATTCGGATAGATGGCGGCGGAATACATCATGGCCGGGTCCAGAAAGGTCTGGTACATATCGTTGCCCAGATCATAATGGGCCAGGATGTTCTGTTTTGCGCCGTGCCTGGAGTTGTGTCTACGTCGGTGACCAAGCCTGAGCAGGGGCCTGACCAGCCGGGCCAGCCGGTTTTCCATCGTTTCCATGACCGGCTGGTTTACCACGATAATGCGGATCACAGCGGTGAGATCATCGGTGTCCCACTGCCCGTCCACATAGGATTCTGCCGCGCCGATGGTGCCGTCCTTCACCACCCGGGTGAAAAACGCCGGGTCATGCACCTGGATGACCGCCTCAGGGCCGTTGCCTGGACCGAATGCCAGGGTCCGGTCGTTTTCCCGGATTATGAGCCGGCCGTATGCCAGGTGGTTCATCATGTTCAGCACCATGCGGCGGGCCCAGGCCCGGGCGGTGAACACGGGGCGGGCAGGGGACAGCTGCCCGGGAGAGGTGACAGACTTCATGACAACTCCTTTTTGTAGGGAACATAGGGGATTTTTTTCAGAAATATCCTGGCGGCCTGCCAGTAGACCCCCAGGATGATAAAGGCGGTCATCACCGGTTTTCGCAGCAGGACCGGCCGGACCGATTGACGGGTGAGCGGCTGTTTTTCCAGGATCACGAAGGCATCGAATATGTGGCCCCGGGGGTCGTCCACCCGGATTTTAATGGCGGTCCTTTCTGCCGGCGGCGGGGTCACAGACCACTGGTAGTGCTGGTGAACCGGGTTGAACGGGGACACATGAAACGCCTTGGGGTTGTCCGGGGTCAGGGAAACGGTAAGGTCATGGGCGTAATAATGGCGCTCGTTCCAGGGGGTGTTGGAGACCTCGGCCAGCAAGTGGGTGCAGGTGTGGTTCCGGTCATACCCGAAGTAAAAGTTCACCGGACTGAAATACAGCCCCAGGGTGCGGACATTCATCAGGCCGCACACAGGGCCGGTCACGGGTCTGCCTGTGAGGGCCGCCATCTTTTTTTTGACGCTGACATGCAGGGGTTCATGGGCCGGTCCCAGATAGTCTGTGCGCCGGAACCGGCTCAGAGCGAACCGCTGTACCGAAAACCAGGGGGCCAGGTCCGGCACCCGGTCCAGTTCATCCAGGTTCAGAAACCACATGAAAAACCGGTAGCTGAACCGGTGGTGCCGGGGGGTGTGGCGGTGGTGGAACACCCGTCCTTTGTAAAGCGCGGATTTCACTGGCTCACCCCCAGGGCCTCACACACCCGCTGGGCGCTTTTTACCCCGTCCTCGTGGAACCCGTTGAACCAGTAAGCCCCGCAGAAATGCAGCCCCCCGGGTCCGGAAATCCGGTCCCACTGCTGCTGGGCCGCAATGGTGGCGGGGGTATAGGCAGGGTGGGCATAGGTGAACCGTTTAAGAACCCTGCGGGTCTCAACGTCCTGATTCAGTGAGACCAGGCAGGTGAAGGGCAGTTGCAGCTGCTGCAGTATGTTCATGTTGTAGGTGAGGGTGGTGTGGGACGTTCTGTCATCAAAGATGCTGTAGTTCCAGCTGGCCCATGCCCGGGGCGCTTTGGGCAGTATACTGGTATCTGTGTGGAGGACCACCTGGTTGTCGATGAACGGCAGATCCCCCAGAATTTTTGTTTCCATATCGGACGGGGCATCCAGCATCTTCAGCGCCTGGTCAGCATGGCAGGCTGCAATCACATGGTCAAACACCGTGTCATCGGTGTCTGTCATCACCCGGATGCCGTCAGGTTCCCTGGCAATCTTTCTCACCGGGGCGGACAGGTGAATCCGGTCTTTGAACCGGGCGGTGACGGGGGGGATATAGGACCGGGACCCGCCTGAAATGGTGTACCACTGGGGCCGGTCCACCAGGTTGAGCAGGCCGTGGTTCGTAAAGAACCGTACAAAGAATCTCAAGGGAAACTGCCGGATATCATCCAGCCCCATGGACCAGATGGCCGCCACCATGGGAAACAGGTAATTGTCTTTGAACAGGGTGCCGAAACGATGGTCATCCAGAAAGTCCCCGATGGTGTACCGGACAGAGATGCCGGTGTCTGCTGCCACCCGGCGGTTGAAGATGACAATATCCATGAGCATGCGCCAGAAAGCCGGGGATAGCAGGTTTTTGCGCTGGGCAAACAACGTGTCCAGGGTATGGCCGTTGTATTCCAGGCCGACGGCATCGTTGCGCACGGAAAAACTCATCTCGGTTTTCTGGAACGGCACTGCCAGTTCATTGAGCAGGCGGATGAACCGGGGATAGGTGCGGTCGTTGAACACGATGAAACCGGTATCCACCGCGCAGGGAACGTCACCCACGGTCACGTCCACGGTGTGGGTGTGGCCGCCGATGTAGTCATTGGCTTCGAACAGGTGCACCTGGTATCGGGAGGACAGGTAATGGGCCGCTGTCAATCCGGCAATGCCTGATCCGATGACGGCAATTTTTTTCATGACCCCAGCCTTTTTTTGACGGTTCTGATCAGGCCTCCCACCAGCGGGAGGTGTTCATATATCATGGCCCCCAGGTCAAAGTAATCCCGGTGATAGAGCACTTTGCCGTCTGCAGCAAATTCCAGCCGGCTGCAACCTGAAACAGCTATGGACCGGCCCTTTGCCAGCCGGGGATGGGAAAAATGCATGGTCCAGGTTAAAAATGCCTGGCTGTTGTTTTCCAGGTGGGTATGAAATTCAAAGCGGATGGACCGGACATTTTGATACAAAGCGGTAAAATACTGTTTCAGACTGATCAGTCCGTCAAGGGAATGGGCTGGATCAGAAAATTGGATTTCCGGGTGATAGATGGTATCAAGCAGTGCCAGATTGGTTTTGTCCAGCTGGTTGTATGTTTCCATGAACTTGTCTAATGGTTCCATTGATAAACCTTTTTGATGGCGTGGTTGTTTTATCCGGAGGATTTTTTGTCTGAGGCATCGGCATGCACCTGTCTGGGTTCGGTCTGGAACGAGGTGATATAGGCCTGGTTGTCCTGTTCGAAAAACACCACTCCGTCCAGGTAGCCTATATCTCCGGCTTCCTCATGGGGCAGATCCAGGGCAAATTCCTTGAGCGGGAAGATGTTCCAGTCGTGGGATACACAGACGGCAATTTCATTTTCGCCAAGATCTTCGATACGGTCCAGCATGAAGCGGGTCAGTGCGGTTGTGGTGGTTTTTGGACTTTCCATGACAGTTTCATCCAGTTTGTTGTCGAACCAGTTGCGGATATAGGTGTGGGTGCCCTGTTCTTTAAGCAGGTTCAGTGCTTTTTCAATATCTTTGATGTAAAACGGGGCCAGCAGTTTCTGGGGCTGGTTGTGGAAAATGTGTATGCCGTGCCGCCGGGTAAAGCCCTTGTCAATGAGATAGGCGGTTTCAATGCACCGGCCAAAGGGCGAAGAATACAGCCGGGGCAGGGGAGAAGACATCAGATTCTGCCCCATTTCCAGGGCATATTCCATGCCGGCCGGGGTCAGTCCCATGAAGGGT
>JAABSS010000395.1 GCA_011390235.1 Desulfotignum sp. | reverse complement strand
ATCTCCCGAAACTCATCTTTTGTGTACAAGGGCAAACCTGTAAAAATCAAGCAGGTGGCAGAAGACTTAGGGGTGAGATATGTCCTGGAAGGCAGCTTCCGAAAAGCAGGAGAAAAAGTGCGGATAACAGCACAGCTTATAGATGCCATTCAAGGTCACCATATCTGGGCAGAACGTTATGAGGGCGAGTTAAAGGATATTTTTGATTTCCAGGACCGGATCACCTACAAGTTGGTGACATCTCTTGGGGTCCAACTTATTGGGGGCGAGGAGGCGCTTAGACAGAGTAAGTATTTTGCAAATAATCCTGACATATTACTCAAGTATTATCAAACCATGGCACTTTGGTATAAGCAAACACCAGAGGCCAACCAAAAAGCCCAAAAAATCCTTAAAGAAGTTGCCCAGGAACTTCCTGAGAGTGAATGTTCCGGGGTCTACAGTGGCTTAGCTGCTAATTATTTGGACGAAGTTTTTAATGGATGGAGCAAATCACCCAAAGAATCAATGGAGAAGGCGTACGAATTTTCAACAAAAGCGGTTGATTTGGATCAATCTAACCCAGGTGCATATGGCGTCCTGTCCTGGATTCATCTCATGAAAGGAGATTATGACAAGGCTGTCACATTGGGGGAAAAATCGGTGGAGATCTGTCCAAACTGTGCAGACAGAATCGCTTATTTGGGAATGATTCATACCTATGCCTGCCGGTTTCAAGAAGCAATTTTTTTATTGGAAAAAGCGATACGCCTGAACCCTCTCACTCCGCATGTGCACGTCGCCTTCTTAGGTATTAGTTATTCTTATGCGGGTCGTCATGAAGATGCGATCAAAACTTTAAAGAAAGCGATCAAAATATATCCCCGAAGCTTAGCAGGTAATATCGGATTGGTTTCTGCCTATGTCTTTTCAGGCCAAAAATCTGAGGCTAAAGAAAGAGCCCAAAAACTTCTGAGGTTATATCCAAAATTATCGCTTCAATATTTAAAACATACAGATTATTTTAAAGAACAAGCGGTAAAGCAACTTAGATTGAATGCCTTTCGCGAGGCCGGAATACCTGAGACTCCAGCGAATATACCCCAGTCATGAAAGATCGTTCATGCTTGATGCCAGAATATTTCCACAGACCTCGTGATTTTCGCAAACAAATTTGTAAGTATCATTGATTCTTGTATTCAACCATATACTTATGTCATTGGCAAACTTTCCACGATAACTGGAAAAAATGCAGTCCGATACCGGGCAAAGAGTCCTTTAAACAGCTTTACAGAAATTTGAAATATTGATAGGAAGCACGTGTTTCCAGTTTTTTGGGGGGCTGGATTAATATTTGAAAACAGCTGCAGAATAAAAGAGGAGTTGTCCATGTCTGAAAATATCTGCTCCAGACGCACGTTTCTGGGCCTGATGGCGGCGTTTCTGCCGGGGGTCTCTCTGCTGAAGGGGGCGGGGACGGCCATGGCCGGGGAAACGGTGAACCAGGACGGGGCTGAAGGATTGCGGCATGCACAGCCGTCCATCGGGATCGCGCTGGGTGCCGGCGGGGCCAATGGCCTGGCCCATATTCTGATGCTTGAGGCGCTGGATGATATGGGAATCCAGGTGGCGTGCATTGCCGGGAGCAGTATCGGCGCGATTGTCGGCTCCCTGTATGCGGCCGGCATGTCCGGAAACCAGATCCGGGACCTTGTGGAGCGGTTTGTGCTGTCAGATCAGGAAGAGCCGTTGAGGCGGCTTTTTGACGGACGTGCCCTGGAATGGATCGATTTCGTGGAAATTGAACTGGGGAACGGCGGACTGGTCAGTGCGGACGGATTCCTGGCATTCATGTCTGAGACACTGAAGAAAAAAGTCTTTGAAGAACTGGATATCCCGATCCATGTCGTGGCCGCGGATCTGTGGACCAGAGAACAGGTGGTACTGACATCCGGGGACCTGATGTCCGCCGTCAAAGCGAGCATGGCCCTTCCGGGGGTGTTTGAACCGGTGCGCCGGGACGGCCGGGTTCTGATCGACGGCGGCACGTGCAATCCTGTTCCGTACGACCTTTTGACAGACCGTTGTGATATTGTCATCGGCATTGATGTTGCCGGTGAACGCACACCACCGGCATCCGGAATTCCCGGTTATTTTGAAACGGTTTTCAATTCCGTCAAGGTCATGCAGGCGGCCATCATGAATGAAAAACGCCGGCACCGGGAGCCTGACGTGTATATATCGGTGCCGGTGGTCGATATTCGGGCGTTGGAATTTTACCGGGCCCAGGAGGTGTTTGAGCAGTCGGTGCCGGCAAAAGACATGTTGAAACAGCAATTGAAAAAAGCCATTGAGCAATGGGAACCGGTGACCGATTCACAGACCGGACAATAGCGTATCCAAAGAATTGCCGGTCTGGGATTTGTGCCTTGCTTTTTCCGGGTAGCGTTATAAAATAGGCACGCAGCATGCGTTGGCATGACAGCCGGAGATCCGGTTCTGTGTGGCCGGTAAAACGCCGGCGGG
>JAABSS010000394.1 GCA_011390235.1 Desulfotignum sp. | reverse complement strand
CTGTGTCATAATTCATCTGTACGGTTTTAACCTGGGTGTGTTCAGTCATCGCTATTTCTCCCGATAATTTATTGTCATTAGCTTCTATCTAAACATCCGCAGCTGCATCATGGTATTGGCCTGCATCAGAGACTGGCGCCCGGCCATGCCCCATACATTGGGAGCGTGTCCTGGCAGCATCCTGGATGCAGATTCTTTTAAACCCGCATTTTTTTCCTGTTCCGCCATATGCCGGGCATGTGCTTCTTCACTGGTTTTCATATGGGCATATACCGCTGCCAGTGCAGCTGCCCGTTTTTTAGCATCCATGACACCTTCCTTTTTTATACCGGAATGTTTCCGTGTTTTTTGGCCGGCCGCATTTCCCGTTTGGTTGCCATGGCTTCCAAGGCATCAATTAGCCGGGGTCGGGTTTCAGATGGCTGGATCACCGCATCCACATAGCCTCTGGCAGCTGCACAATAGGGATTGGAAAACTGGTCATTGTACTGGACGATTTTTTCCTTGCGTTTTACTGCCGGGTCATCTGCCGCCTTGATCTCCCTGGCATGAATGATATTGGCCGCCCCTTCCGCTCCCATGACCGCAATCTCTGCGCTGGGCCAGGCAAAGGCCATGTCCGCCCCCAGGTGCCGGGAACACATGGCAATATAGGATCCACCATAATCTTTGCGGGTGATCAAGAGCAGCTTGGGCACCGTGGCCTCGGAATAGCACCACAGCAGTTTGGCCCCATGGCGGATGATGCCCCCCCATTCCTGGTTGGAGCCTGGCAGATACCCCGGCACATCCGCTATGGTGAGCATGGGGATATTGAAGGCATCGCAGAACCGGATGAACCGGGTGGCCTTGTCCGAAGCATTGATATCCAGGCACCCGGCCAGGTGATTGGGCTGATTGGCGATAATGCCGATGGACCGGCCGTTGAGCCGGGCAAAACAGACAACCAGATTCTTGGCAAAATACAGATGTGGTTCGAAAAACTGTCCGTCATCCACAATGGACCGGATCACGTTTTTCATATCATAGGACCGGTTGGGGCTGTCCGGAATCATTGTGTCCAAAGATATGTCCATACGGTTGGGATCATCTGTCGGCGGAACAAGCGGGGGATCTTCCATATTATTGGAAGGCAGATAGGACAACAGGGTCTTTATCTGAAGGATGCAGTCTTCATCCGATTCACAGGCAAACTGGGCCACACCGGATTTTTCATTATGGGCCATGGCACCGCCAAGGTCTTCAGAGGAAACTTCCTCTCCTGTCACAGCTTTTATGACATTGGGGCCGGTGATAAACATGTAGGCACTTTTTTTGACCATGAAAACAAAATCGGTCATGGCAGGAGAATACACTGCCCCGCCGGCAGTAGGCCCCATAATGGCCGATATCTGGGGGACAACCCCTGAGCAGGCAGAGTTTCTGAAAAAGATCTCCCCGTATCCGGACAGGGCATCGATACCCTCCTGGATTCTGGCTCCGCCTGAATCATTCATGCCGATGACAGGCGCACCTGCTTTCAAGGCCATGTCCATGACCTTGCATATTTTTTTGGCCTGCATTTCCCCCAGAGAACCTGCCCGGGCTGTAAAATCCTGGGCATAGGCAAACACGATTCTGCCGTCCACCCTTCCGTGCCCGGTGATAACACCGTCCGCCGGTATCTGCACCTTTTCCATGCCGAAATTGGTGCACCGGTGGGTGACAAACATATCCAGCTCCCTGAAACTGCCCTTGTCAAACAAACAGTCAAGGCGTTCTCTGGCGTTGAGCCGTCCCTGTTCCTGCCTTTTTGCCAATGCTGCGTCACCACCCATCTTCAAAATCTCCTGCTCTTTTTGCTTCAGGATCTGGATGTTGTCTGATGTGGTTCCCATAATAGAAATCCTTATAAAAGTTTTAAGTTTTAAGTTTTAAGTGTTAAGTGTTAAGCCAATACCTGACGGCTAACGGCTAAAAGCTAACAGCTAACAGCTAAAAGCTAACAGCTTTCCTTTTTTGTTGTGCCCGTCAGGGCATGGCCATTATATAAAACAACACCAGGGGAGGGCCTTTGGGCACTCCCCTGGTGTGATGTCACAAATTGCATCAAAAGCGATGTCGCAGTATCAGCACATCAGCCGCCCACCTCTTCTTTTACGGTGGTGGCGAGTTTATACAAAATGGTGAGCACCAGAAATCCTGCGGCATATACCCCCAGGGTAATGACAATCTCCTGCCCGGTAGGGGCGTATTCCGTCACATGGTGCAGCGGAGAGGGCACAAACCCGCCGGAGATCATGCCCAGTCCCTTGTCGATCCAGGCCCCCACAAAAATCATGGCACAGGCCACCGGCAGCAGGATATAATTGCTGCGCAGTCTGGGGATGAGCAGGAAAACCGCACCAACGGCCATGAGGATAAACCCGCTCCACATCCAGGGCACCAGGGCGTTATACCCGTGGTATCCGAACAGCAGGTATTGGATATGGGATTTATGTCCGGGAAT
>JAABSS010000393.1 GCA_011390235.1 Desulfotignum sp. | reverse complement strand
CCGTGCTCAAAGAAGAGGCCCGCAGGGCCGGCATCGAACTGAACCTGGAGCAGCTGGATCCGTCTGCCATGTTTAAAAAATTTCTGGAAAAACAACATGATGTGGCCTGGATGGGGTGGAGCACCAGCATGCGGCCCTCTTTCTGGCAGGGATGGCACTCGGACAACGCCCACAAGCCACAGACCAATAATATCACCAACACGGATGATCCAAAGCTGGATGCTCTCATAGACCGGTACAGAGAAAGCCTGGACGAGCAGGAACGGATCAGGCTGTCACATGCCATCCAGAACAAGATTCATGATATCTGTGCCTATGTGCCCACCTTTATGGTACCCTATGTGCGGATCGCATACTGGCGGTGGCTCCGGCTGCCTGAAGGATACGGCACCAGAATGTCTCAAGATCTGTTTGATCCGTTTTCCGCCACTGTGGGCGGACTTTTCTGGCTGGATCAAAAGATTTTCGACCACACGGTTTCTGCCATGAAACAAGATACCGGACTGCCGCCCAAAACCATTCGGGATACCCGGTACAAGGTTGTGGGGAGCCTGCTGTGAAACCTGCCGAATTTTTGACCATAACGGACCTGAAAGTGGCATTTGATACGGAACAGGGACAGGTACACGCGGTTGACGGTGTGGGTTTTTCACTGGAAAAGGGCAGTATCCTGGGGATTGCCGGAGAATCGGGCTGCGGCAAAAGTGTGACTGCCCTGAGTATTATCCGGCTGCTGCCCAAACCGGTGTCATCCATTGTTGCAGGAAAGATTGTGTTTCAGGGCCTGGACCTGCTGGCAATACCCATCCGGCAGATGCACAAAATCCGGGGCAGAAAAATCGCCATGATATTCCAGGAGCCCATGACCGCCTTGAACCCGGTGCATACTGTGGGCCGGCAGATGACAGAGGTGTTTGCACTGCATTTTCCGGGCATGACAGCATCTTCCATGCAGGCAAAGGCGGTAAAAATGCTGACCCGGGTGGGTATTCCCGATCCCGGCCAGGTGTTTAAAAAATATCCCCACCAGCTTTCCGGCGGCATCCGCCAGCGGGTAATGATTGCCATGGCCTTGAGCTGTGAACCTGACATTCTCATTGCTGATGAACCCACCACCGCCCTGGATGTAACCATCCAGGCCCAGATACTGGAATTGATCAAAGATCTCAGGGAAAAATCAGGGATGTCCATCATCCTGATCACCCATGATCTGGGGGTGATTGCGGAAAACTGTGATCACGTGGTGGTCATGTATGCCGGCCGCATTGCAGAAACAGCTGATGTCAAATCCCTTTTCAGCCACCCGCTGCATCCATACACCAAAGGACTGCTTACTTCTATTCCATCCCGTGCGAAAACGGCGAAAGCCATTTTGCCCACCATTTCAGGAAGTGTCCCCTCTTTGTCTGACATGCCGAAGGGCTGCCGTTTTGCCGACCGGTGTCCTTTTGTGAAAGATGTGTGCCGACAGGAGCTGCCCCTGGAGCGGGTTGTGGGGAAAGGCCGTACAGCTGCCTGCCATCTTGTTCCCGAAGAACCGGCATAAAAATTAAACCAGAGCAAAAAAATCCTTGATTTTTGAAATAAACCGAATAATATACATGCAAAGCCGGTATGGCAAAGGCTTTGCAGTTTCGTTCTAAAGGCAAGACCTGTTTATTCCAGTGGCTCGACCTTAAGTTTGAAACTACCCAATTTTTACCTAAAGTAAGGAGAAAGTCGTAATGGCAAATGGGATTGTAAAATGGTTCAACGATGCAAAAGGATATGGGTTTATTGAACAAGAGGATGGGCCTGATGTATTTGTGCATCATACTGGAATCAGTTCCACCGGTTTCAGATCCCTTAATGAGGGTGACCGGGTTACCTTTGACGTGGAAGACGGTCAAAAAGGCCCGGCAGCAGTCAATGTAATCGTTGAGTAAAATTCAATTTGAAGGGTTCTGCGCAATTTGTGATTGTGCAGAACCCTTTTGTCTTTTGTTTCAAAATTTTTCATGGATCCCCCTTACATTGATTTGATTCCCTGTTTTGTTTGCACAAAGGATATGGTATATAACGGCCTGGTCTGCAACAATGCTGGGGAAAAATCATGCCGATTCTGGAAGTCAGCCGGCTTAAAAAATATTTTCCGGTTCTGGGGGGAATATTTCTCAGGCGCAAAGGATGGGTCTATGCTGTGGATGACGTCTCCTTTTGTGTGAAAAAAGGAGAGACCTTCGGTCTTGTAGGGGAGTCCGGCTGCGGAAAAACCACCCTGGGACGATGTATCATGGGGTTGTATGAAATGACAGGCGGATCTGTGCGAGTCCAGGGCACATCTGTATCAAAACTGACATCTGTTCAGAAAAAAGCCTTGTCCTCCCATCTGCAGATGATATTTCAAGACCCTTACGAATCTTTGGATCCCAGACAGACTGTGCGGCAGATTCTTGAAGAAAAATACAGAATCCACCGTAAAAATTCAGGGGATCTGTCCAGGACCATCGGAGAGTTACTGGAAAGTGTCGGGCTTTCACA
>JAABSS010000392.1 GCA_011390235.1 Desulfotignum sp. | reverse complement strand
CACAGCTGCCATGGTGGCCAGCACGGCAGCCCCGCCGCACATGTCGTATTTCATCTCTTCCATACCCGCAGACGGTTTGATGCTGATGCCCCCTGAATCAAAGGTGATTCCCTTGCCCACCAAAAGCAGGGTGTCGGTTTTTTTGCCGGGATTATATTCCAGGGCCACCATGCAGGGCGGGGTGGATGATCCCTGGTTCACACCCAGGATGCCGCCCATGCCCAGTTTTTCCATATCTTTTTTTTCCAGGCAGGTACAGGCCAGCCCATGGGTTTTGGCCAGATCAGCTGCATAGTCGGCAAACTGCTTCGGGGTCCACCCGTTGCCCGGTTCATTGGCCATATCCCTTGCAGCACAGGCGGCCCTGGCTGCCGTCACCCCCATTTTCGCCCCTTTGCGCACTGCTTTGACAGCGGTGTCTGAAAAGAATTTGATATCTGCAAGTCCTTCATAATCGGTTTTCTTTCTGGTGGTTTTTTTGTACTTGGCAAACCGGTAATCCCCTAAAAGAATGCCTTCTGCCAGGGTTTGGGAGATTTTTTCCACAGGTATCTGCGCCATGTGGGGCACACACACCAACAGGGTTTTTGCCTTGGTTTTTTCACAGGCTTTGGCTGTGTTTCCCCCGAGTCTGCGCAGGGTGTCCAGAAAATCACCCGGGTCTTTATCAGGATCATCTTTGCCCATGCCCAGAACAAGGATGCGCCTGCCCCCTGATCTGTTTTTTTTCGTATCCCCATTCGGGTAATACAGAAGTTCTTCATCCATTTTGCCGGAAAAATCCCCCAGTTCATGGGCCATTTTAACCCGGGCTTCTACTTTTGGATCACAAACAGGGGGCATATCTTTTCTCTGGATGGCAAAATAGACCACAAGATCAGATACAAGGGTGTCAACAGGTTTTTCAGTGATGGTCAGCCGGGTGTTTTTCATGGGTTTCTCCATATTATCGGGTAAAGATACTATTTTAACAAGAATTTGATTATATCATGATATTGCTTACCATGGAACCGGCAAGATGTCAGCTATTCCCCTGGAATGTTTTTTCAGGCACAGGAAATGAAAATATATTGACTTTCAGCGGGGTTTCCTATTCTATCTTGAAGAAGATATATTCACAAAAAAAGCAAAGCAGCATGGTGTGGCAGCTGAAGCAGACCATGCCAGAGAAAAATAATGACCAAAAAAAGGAGGATGGATATATGGACAAAATGAAAGTGCGCGAACTCATGGTGCCGACAGACAGATTTCCAAAAATATCGGATAACGCATCTTTATTTGATGCGCTTTTTGCCCTGGAAAAGGCCCAGGAGGCATTTTTATCCGGAAAAGCCGAGCAGAGAGTCCTGCTGGTGGAAGATGAACAAGCACAGATCATCGGAAAAATCTCTCCTATTGATCTGTTCAGAGGACTGGAAAAAAAATACAACGAAGTAAATGTTGAAGAAACCCTTGAAAAATTCGGCCTCAAATATATATGGAACAACATGCAAAAAGACTTGAGTTTGTGGGAAAGTCCGTTCGAGGATCTGTGCCGCAAAGCTGCTGATGTCCATATCAAAGATTTTGTCAATATTCCGGGGGAAGGCCAGACAGTTGAAGGAGACGACAATATTTCCAAATGCTTTCACCTGTTTGTTGTGAACCGGCACGATACCCTTTTTGTCCTGGAAAAAAATCAATTTGTGGGTCTGCTGCGGTTTTCCGATGTATACAGGGAGGTATCCCGGACAATGAAAGAGTGCACGTTTGGGTAATGAAATAAAAATATGACCAGCCATTCCCCCGGCATGTGCTGCTGTACCGCATGGAAAAATACAACATCCAGTGAAAACGATTTTGGCCCGGCCGGTTATATACCATCAGCCTGGTTACATTTTTTTGCGTTTAAAAAAATCCCGCACAAAGGCGATATGGGTGTTCATGGACACATAGGCCGTGTCCGGGTCCCGGGATGTGATGGCATCCAGAATGGCCCGGTGCTGGGTCAGTATTTTTTGGATATTTTCCGGATCTTCATATAAACTGGCCAGGTTCTCCCGGATACCATGGAACAAATAGTCATAAAAATTGCGCATGATCAAAATGTGCAGCGGATTTTTGGCGGCATAGGCAATGGCCATGTGAAATGCTGTATCAGCTTCTGTGCCTAAGCGGCCGGACTTCACTTCATGCTGCATTTCATCTATGCTCTGGGCCAGGGCGGTGATATCGGTTTCATCCGCCCGCTGGGCAGCCAGGGAGGCAGCATTGCATTCCAGGCCCATCCGTACCTCAAGCAGGTCCACAAGGGAGGCGGACTGGGCTTCCATGGCCTTTGCCAAAGGGTTTTCCTGCACCGCTTCCATGGGTTTTACAAAGGTTCCCAGTCCCTGCTTCTGGGTAATCAGTCCCATGGTGACCAGGCGCTGGATGGCATCCCTGATCGTGGTGCGGGACACATTCATGGCCTGGGCCAGCTCCCGCTCGGTCATCAGTTTTTCCCCGGGTTTGAGCTTGCCCCTGTAAATGAGTTCCCGG
>JAABSS010000391.1 GCA_011390235.1 Desulfotignum sp. | reverse complement strand
GGTGCAATGGGTATTCTCATGACATTGGCCCCGGCAATGACCGCGGCATAGATATGAATGGGAAAGGCCGGCGCCGGCACCAGCACCGAATCCCCCGGACCCATGATGGCCAGGCACAAATGCGAAATACCTTCTTTGGAGCCGATGGTGAAATAGGTTTCCTTTTCCGCATCCAGATCGATGTCATAATGCCGCTTGTAATATTTGGCGATCTCCTGTTTCAAGTGGGGCATGCCCGAACTTTCCGGATACCGGTGAGACTTGGGGTCTTTGGCCACCTGCACCAGTTTTTCGATCACCGCATCCGGGGTGGGATCCATGGGATTTCCCATCCCAAGGTCGATGACGTCATCCCCGTTGCGCCGTTTTTCCATTTTCATCTTGTTGATCATGCCGAACAGATATGGCGGCAGCTGGTCCATGCGGCCGGCAAAACGAATAAAATTTTCTTCCACAATCATGACTCCCTGCAAAATAAAGGTATTGGAAATAAAGACACCATCATACCCGATTTTGATTTTAAAAATAAAGAGAAAAATGTATGAAAAAATTAATCCAGATCCTCATCACCGGACATTGCCGGGAGAGGAGGGATCTCAGGGCAGTATCTGATATATTGAGAAAAATTTGAATAAATGCCAATATAGAAAAAGGTTCAATGAATATATGGCGGAATATGAATGATTAGGATAGAAAAATATGGAAACTGAGGGGTTGTATACCGGGCCGCATGAAGTCACGCTGGGGCGCTGGATCAGCTGCGCACCGTTTGAAAAACTGCTGGGGATTGAGATTGTCGAGGCCTCTGAGGGGCGGTCTTATCTGACCATGCCCTTTGTGTATCGGCTGGCCCAGGGACAGGGAATGGCCCATGGCGGTGCCATCGTCACCCTGGCAGATACGGCCGTGGCCATGGCCATCAAAAGCATCCTTCCCCCGGACAGCCGTTTCGGGACCATATCGTTGCAGGCGGAATTTCTGGGACCGGTGACAAAAGGGGTCCTTGCTGCCAAAGCAGAGGTGAAATTATTGGAAGACCGGCAGGTGCAGGGAAATGCCGTGGTGTCCGATGAAAAGGACAGGCCGGTGATGCGGTTTTCCGCCATGTTCAAGCTGGGCAGAGAGGTGAAAATTTCAACTCACAGATAAGGGGTATGATATGGAACAGCAATGGCAGTCAGCCTTTGGGCAGATGATATACGGCATTTATGTGTTGACCACGAGAAAGGATGATGCGATCAACGGCATGATCGCCTCCTGGGTGACCCAGGTGTCTTATGACCCGCCGCTGATTATGGCGGCAGTGCATCCCAACCGGTATTCCCATGACATGATCGTCCAAAGCCGGGTTTTCGGGCTGCACATAATCGGTCAGTCACAAAAAGACCTGCTCGGACGGTTCAAGGGGCCAGATCCGGTAAAAAAATTTTCAGATATTGCCTGGGAGAATGGAAAAACAGGGGTGCCTGTTTTACAAAACTGCCTGGCGTGGTTTGAATTACAGGTGCAGGAACAGCACCAGCCGGGCAACCACACCTTGTTTATCGGAAAGGTTGTGGCGGCCGGGTTTCACTCTGATGACACCCCTCTTTCTACCCTGGATTATGACGGCATGTATGTAGGGAAAGCGTAATTTCCTGCCAGGAGCAGACCCGCCGGATATTTTTGTGGTCCAAAAACTGCGCATTCCAGGGGCGGTCATACAATATAACAGGCACAGGCAGGCGGTCAGCCAGAAAAATAGCCATTTCCCGGGAATCCTCCACTGCCATGTCATAGCGTCTGTGCATAAGCTGGTCTTTGGTGATAACGGTGGACGGAACATTGGCGGTACGGTTATATTTGTCCACCATGGTAAACGCGGTATAGGGAACCTTGTATGCATCCAGCCATGCCAGAGATGCTTCTTTTGCAGAAAACGGCCGGCCGGTGACAATATCTATATGATGTCCCTGCCGCGCCCACCTGGACAAAACAGATAAGGATCCTTCCACCGGTTCATAGGACAAAAGCACTTCCGGCTGATGAACCAGGTCGAAAAAATGGTGAAATTCTTTGTCTGTCAGGCCAAAGGATTTTTTCAGATCAAAAGAAACCAGGTCCTCAAACAGGGCCTGTTTGCCGAACTCCTGTGCAACAATCTGTGCATAGGTGTCGGTTGTCCTGGACAGTACATCATCCATATCCACATAAATCCGTTTTCCGCACGCGCTGTCCATGGTAATATTTTTTTGCCTCCTCTGTCTCATATGACTTTTGTCATCTCTCCCGGGGGGTAATATGAAAGCCGTCAGTACTCAGCTAAAAGCTAACAGCTCTTTCATACTTTGTTGTGCCCGTCAGGGCATGGGTGTTATACCATATTGCGGCAACAAGATGAAATCTTTGTCTGCCATGATTTTGCCTTGCCATCAGCGCTGGTTCCTGGTTGAATGGGGTGCATGAAAATTATCAATGCCAGAACCAAAAATATGTATATCAGCCAGTTCCAGGCGTTACCCGGCCAGGCCTGGTGCATCTGGGGAACCAAC
>JAABSS010000390.1 GCA_011390235.1 Desulfotignum sp. | reverse complement strand
GGCAGCGCAAGGGTGTGTGTGCCGAAACCTTCATCCGGTTCATCCAGGGGAACGCTGCACTCCACCCCTGTAAGACCTGCGGAAAAAAAAATATCACAGATGCGTTCTTCGGCCATCGCCAGGTTGTCAGAGGTAAAAGCAGCCGTGATTTTTTGAAATTTCATGTATGCCCGGGTCTTTCTTTTATATAAACTTTCTTGAAATTTCCATTGGTAAAGATTATTTTGCAAATTTTTGGTATTGTCAAATTTTATTTTATTATAAAGGCTCTCAGGCTTATGAAAAACCCGTACCAGAACCTGGTCATCTATTATTTTGAGGGCCTGATCAACCCGGACAGAACAGTGACCGGTGATCCTCGGTTTCTGGGGAACTGGCAGGAAGCAGATACCTCGTTTGTGTTCTTTTGTGAACCTGTGCCGCTGCTGGCAAAGCAGATGGGCGGCTGCCATCCGGGAGCCAGGCTTGTGGATGTGTATGAGATGACCTTTGCCCAGTGGCACGGGGAGGATATTGCGCCTTACACGGCAGCCGGCTTTTTTGTTCATCCCCCCTGGGAGCAGGGATCAGGTGATCCTGACATCCGCAATATCATCCTGGATCCCGGGGTGGTGTTCGGCACGGGCCGGCACCAGACCACCCGTGACTGCCTGGAAATGGTGCAAGCCGTGTGCGGGGCAGAAAAGATACAGACCGTGGTGGATATCGGCACGGGCACAGGGCTGCTGGCCCTGGGGGCCGCTGCCATGGGATGCAGCCGGGTGCTGGCCTGTGATTTCAACCTTCTGGCTGTACAGACCGCACATAAAAACATTGTGCGCAACCGGTGCGCGGACAGGGTCCTGGCATTCCAGGCCAGAGGAGAAACCCTGATGGACCTGCCCTGTGATCTGGTGGTGGCCAATATCCATTATGATATCATGCAGCACCTGATTGTTCATCCGGCCCTGGCGGAGAAAAAATACCTTATCCTGTCCGGGCTTCTGCCCTCCCAGGCCCGGAAGGTGAAAAAAGTACTGGAAAACAGGCAGGTGCGCATCCGTGACCACAGGAGTCCAGACGGTATCTGGCACACCTTTCTGGCAGAGCCCCGGGCAGGTAACTGCCGGTCAATACAATAAAACCAAACCATTTCAATAAAAGGACCTCTCCAAACGCATGTCTTCCCCTTATTCTGCAACCGCACACCAGGCATTGTTGAGAACCACACTTGGCGCCATGATGATCAGTTTTTCCGCCGTTTTCGTGAAACTGGCCCATGTGAATCCCACGGTTTCGGGATTTTACCGGGTATTATTCGGCGGATGCTTTCTGCTGGTGATTCTGCTGGTCCGCAAAGAACTCAGGTGGTATGGATGGCGGTTTCTGGGTCTGGCCCTGGTAACCGGGATCTTTTTTGCCTTGGATCTGTATGCCTGGCACCGCAGCATCCAGTATGTGGGTCCGGGGCTGGCCACCATTCTGGGAAATTTTGAGGTGTTCATGGTGCCCATGGTGGCGTTTGTGATTTATGGAGAAAAACCCACCTTCCGGCTGGTGCTTTCCGTACCGCCGGCAATGGCAGGCCTTTTTATGATTGTGGGCACCCCCTGGAGCCAGCTGCCGCCGGATTTCCAGGTGGGCATTTATTATGGTCTTGCCACTGCCGTGTTTTACACCGGCTTTTTAATGGTGTTCAGAAAAATGCAGTCCCATCCGGCTTCTCCGCCTGCCGTGTATAACCTCATGGTGGTGTCCTTTGCCACGGCAGTGTTTCTCGGCCTGGAAATGGTGCGCACCGGTGAATCCTTTGCCATTCCGGACACACAGTCCCTGGCGGCTCTAATGGGCCTGGCCCTCATGAGCCAGACCCTGGGATGGTTTCTTATCGGCCATTCCCTGCCAAAAATACCTGCTGCCATTGCCGGGTTGATCCTGCTGCTCCAGCCGTCTCTTTCCTTTGTGTGGGATGTTTTGTTCTTCAACCGGGAAACCTCCCCCATGGCCTGGGCCGGGGTGGCCCTGGCCCTGTGCGCCATCTACATCGGCGCCACCAGCAGCAAAGGAGGCGGGACAGGTAAAACCTGACGGTGTGCCCGAAACACCCGCAACTTCTTGGAGAGTGCCGGTATGTCCCCCTGGCCACATAGACCCATTTTATGGCCGGCCATGGGGGCTCTGGTAGAGCAAAAGAGGGGAGAAAATCCGGTCCAACTGAAGAATCCCTTTCAACTGAAAATGAATGATGCTTTCATGAAATGGCAGCAGCCCGCTTTGCCAATGCAAGGAAAAGCGGGCTGCTGTTGTTTTTACGTTGTGACCTGCAAAAAGTTATTCTTGCCCGTCCCGTTCCTCCAGCACCTTTTTCAGGGTGGCAAGCGCCGTGTTGGCCGCAGGCACCCCGCCGTAGATGCTGGTCTGGAAAATCACCTCGGCAACTTCCTCTTTTGTGCATCCCACGTTCAGGGCTGCATGGATGTGCAGGGCAAGCTCTTCGGGTTTGGACAGCACGGTGAGGGTCGCCACCGTGATGAGCTGCCGGGTGGTGTGGGGGATCTTTTCTCTGGC
>JAABSS010000389.1 GCA_011390235.1 Desulfotignum sp. | reverse complement strand
GTTTATAGCAGCTTCCGCCTCAGGGGACCACTTCATGAAAGGATCTCTCCTCTGGCACTGACAATAACCTGGGAAAAGGGAATATCCATGCCGCTGTTTTCCAGGGCCTTTTTGACAATAGCCGGCAGCCCTGCACAGCAGGGCACCTCCATGATCACCGCGGTGATGCTCTTGATGCCTGATTCCGCAAACACCCGGGTCAGCTTGTCCACATATCCCTGGACATCATCAAACTTGGGACAACCGATCATTACGGCCTTGCCCGCCAGAAAATCCCTGTGAAAAGAGGGATAGGCCACTGGTACACAATCTGCTGCAATCACAAGATCGGCATTTTTTAAAAACGGGGCCCCGGCCGGCACCAGCCGGATCTGCACCGGCCAGTGGCCCAATGCTGACGGGCCGCTGGATGCCTGGGTTTTTGCCTGGTTGGCACAGTCACACGGAGAGGGGGGAAAACTTTTCACAGCAGCAGAAGGGCAACCCCCTGATATCATAGCCGGTCCTCTGGTCTCCGCTTCTCCGTCTTTTGCGTGTTTTTCAAGCAATTGGTGGACAGCCTCTTCGTCAAATTCCTCTGCTTCCCGTTCCACAATGTGTAACGCATCCCGGGGGCATTCCCCAAGGCAGGCCCCCAGGCCGTCGCAATACTTGTCGGCAATGACGCGGGCTTTACCGTCGATAATCTGAATGGCCCCTTCCGCACAGGAAGGTACACAATTGCCGCATCCATCACATTTTTCATCATCTATTTCAATTATTTTTCTGATCACTTTCATGGTCTTTCTCCTTATATATCCTGATCCGCAGGTTGTTATCTGGTTTTTCTTTTGTCAGCTCTTTTTCATCAACGTCTGCCGGGCCACTTCCCTGCCCGCATCCGTCAGATAGATACGAAGAATTTTTTTTGACAGGGTGTCTTTATCAATCTGTTCTTTTCCCTGGCATTCCGCCATATTGGCCAGCATGTCCGCATCATACACCACTTTAAAATTGGTGGTTTCATCAGGCCGGGGATGGTGATGGTGGGCGATGATATCACATACCTCTTCCACCAGTTCCTGTTTGGCACCCAGGTTTTCCAGAATTTCTCTGGCCACAGGAGGACCTTCCTCATGCTGATACCGGGCTTCTGAAGACCCATGTTTTTTTTCCGCATTTTTTATGCCGATGTCATGGAGATAGGCAGCACAAAGAACCACAGCCAGGTTGGCTTTTTCCTGTTTTCCGATCTTTTCAGCAAATCTTGCCACCCGGCCGGCATGGCCGATGCGTGTAAAATCCGTGCCAAAATACTGCTTCATCTTCACCGCCACCCGGTCTTTCAACAAATCCTCCTGCTGGGCCACAAACTCTTCAGGCAGTGTGCCCAGACATTGCTCGGCAAACTTGCAATAGGCAGCGCATCCAAAATCCATTTTCGGGTTGACAATCTTCTTTCCGCAGTGGCTGCAGCGCCGGGTGGCATCATCTTTAAAAAATTCCATTTCATGACCGCATTCCGGACAATGGGTTTCAAAAATCGCATTCTGGTCCCAATACTGGGTATCTTGTCCCGGACATTTCATTATCCACCTTCCTTGTTTTTCAGGTAACCTACAAATACACTTTACATCCTGCAGCAAACTTACTATAGCATGGCATATAAAACCTTGATCTGAATCAAGACACTACTTTTTTGTACATTTTTATGTGTTGCCGGAACCGGCATGGTGAAACTTTCTTTAAAGGAGAAGTATACGGTATCAATGTTTTAAAAACAATTGCCCTTTTTTCAGGCTTATCTGCCGACCAGCTGGAAACCCTTTCACGAATTGCCGTGCGCAAAAATTATAAACGCGGGGAGATAATTTTCCATGAAAGGGACAAAGGCAACGGCATTTACGTTGTGGAGACCGGCAGAATCAAGGTGTTCAAGCTTTCCATGGACGGGAAAGAGCAGATTCTGCATATTTATGGTCCCGGCCACACCTTTGGTGAAGTCCCGGTGTTCCAGGGAAAAAATTTTCCCGCCTCATCCATGGCCCTGGAACCTGCCGGCATTATTTTTCTGCCTAGGGACCGGTTTGTAAAACTGCTCACCACCAGCCCTGCGCTGGGCATGAATATGCTGGCGGATCTTTCCAGGCGGCTGCGGGATTTTACCGTGCAGATCGAAGCCTTAAGCCTCAAGGAAGTACCGGCCAGGCTTGCCGCATATCTGCTCACCCTGTCCAGGGAGCAAAACAATGAAGCCCGGGTCAGTCTTCCCATTTCCAAGGCTCAGCTTTCCAATCTCATCGGCACCACCCCGGAAACCATCTCCAGAATGTTCAAGAAAATGGGGGATGCCGGCCTCATCGAAGTCCAGACCCGCACCATTGAAATTCAGGACAAAGAAGGCTTAGAAGAACTGTCGGAATCCGGCCGTCTTTAACTGACCGCCCTATGGATTTTCAGAGGATTTTATCAGGCCGGTTATACCAGGGCCTTCGCATGTAACCACATCCTGTTCAGCTGCGTATGCCCGCCTCCTGCGGGTGCCGTATGACCGGCCCGAGATTGGCATCT
>JAABSS010000388.1 GCA_011390235.1 Desulfotignum sp. | reverse complement strand
ACCCTGCGTTCGGTATTGGAAAAAGTGCCCTCTTTTTCCGCCCAGCAAAAGGAGGGCAAGACCACATCTGCCATGGCAGTGGTTTCTGTTTCAAAAATATCCTGGACCACCAGAAATTCCAGATTGGCCAGGGCTTTTTCGGCATGGTTCAGATCCGGATCCGTTACCATGGGGTTTTCCCCGATGACATACATGGATTTGAATTCACCTGCATGGGCTTTTTCAATCATTTCAGTCACGGGCAGGCCTGGTTTGGCCGGTATGTCGGTCACGTTCCAGGCTTTTTCATAGCTTTGTCTGGCCTCGTCACTGGTCACGGCCTGATAGGCAGGGAACACATTGGGAAGCCCGCCCATGTCACAGGCCCCCTGAACATTATTCTGGCCCCGGAGGGGATTGACCCCGCCGCCGGGTTTGCCCAGATGCCCACAGAGCATGGACAAATTGGCCAGAGACTTGACATTGTCGGTGCCGCAGGTGTGCTGGGTGATGCCCATGCAGTAGCAGACGGCAGCTGCGGGGGCCTTGGCAAATGCCCTGGCCAGTGCAATGATGTCTTCGGCAGCAATGCCGGTAATATCAGCCACATGCTCAGGGGTATAGGATGCCACAACGTCTTTTACGGCATCAAAGTTTTCCGTGCGCGCTTCAATAAATGCCTTGTCATGGAGATCTTCTTTGATGATCACATGCATCAGCCCGTTTATCCAGGCAATATCGGTTCCAGGATTGGGCCGCAGCCATTTTTCTGCAAGATCCACAAGTTTGATCCGTCTGGGGTCCACCACATAGATTTTTTTGCCTTTCAGGGCGGCCCGTTTCATGAAAGTGGACAAAACCGGGTGGTTTTCCGTGGTATTGGACCCGGTCACCAGAATCAGGTCCGAGGTTTCCAGATCAGCAATGGTGTTTGTCATGGCACCGCTTCCAAATGCTGCAGCCAGACCGGCTACGGTGGAGCTGTGTCACAGTCGCGCACAATGGTCGATATTGTTTGTCTTGAGCACGGCCCGGGTGAATTTCTGGGCAATGTAATTGTCTTCATTGGAGGTTCGGGCCGAGGTGAGCACCCCCATGGTATCAGCCCCGTGCTGGTCACGGATCCCGGCAAATTTTTTGGCAACAAGATCCAGGGCTTCATCCCAGGAGGCCGGCACCTGTTTGCCCTCTTTTTTGATCAACGGCGTGGTCAGCCGGTCCGGAGAGCCTACAAAATCAAATCCATACCTGCCCTTGACGCACAGCCGGCCCAGATTGGGTTCTGCATCTTCAACACCGGTGATTTTCATGATGGTATTGTCCTGGACATGGAGCAGCTGCTGACATCCCACACCGCAGTAGGGACAGGTGGTCCTGATATTTTCGGTTTCCCAGGGCCTGCCTTTTCCAAGGTTTTTCTTTTCCACAAGGGCACCCACCGGACAGACCTGGACACATTCACCACAGAATACGCAGCTGGAGTTCCTCAGGGTGGTGCCTGTTCCGGCAATAATTTTGCCGTTGGTGCCCCGGAAACCAAAATCAATGGCCTGGTTCACCTGAACCTCGTTGCAGGCGGCAACACACCTGCCGCACAGAATGCAGCGGGACATATCCCGATAAATAAATGAATTGTCATCTTCCACCGGCAGGACCAGCGGTTCTCTGTGTCTGCCGCTGACCCGGCCTTTGACCTGATACCGGTAGGCCAGGGCCTGAAGTTCACAATCTCCCCACACCGGGCAGAGTTCTTCTTTTTTGTCATTTTCCATGGCCGCGATCTGAAAATCGGTCCAGGATTCATCTGCTGCCGACCCGATGTCACAATTATGGTTGCCCGAATCCAGCATCAAACCCAGATATATTTTCCGGTACTTTACAATTTCAGGGGATTCTGTATGAATAACCATGCCGTTTTTCGCCGGCGTACTGCAGGAAGATACCAGTTTTTTGCCCCATGATTCTTCGATCTCCACAATGCATATCCTGCATGCCCCTGTTGCCCGTGTGCCTTTCAGATGACACAGGTTGGGAATATCTATACTGTTTTGCTGTGCTATTTCCAGGATGGTCTGGCCGGGGTCGAAATTATAGGCGTGACCATTGATTGTGATGGTGTTCTGATCCATGGTGATTCCTTCCTTATTATTCCGTTCTGATCATCCTGCGCTTTACGCAAATAAACTCAACCGCATGTACCACAAGTCCCTGCCTGTGTCAACACAAACAGATGTTAAAAACCCCTTCTCAGGCGTTGATTCCTGTGTCTGCTGTTCCGGAAAAAAGGTGGTCTGGCCGCGCGCTTGGGACAAAAGGTACTGCCGGCAGCAGCACTGTGTTTTGTGAAAATCCATTTTTTGAACCGCTGAAAATACAGGGATTTGGTTGACTTTTTGCTTCACAGATGGTTATAGAGTAAGGGATTTGTCCGGACCTGATCGGAAACCTGTGAGCACAACAAGACAATTGCAAACATGAAGGATACAGCATGATTCAATCAATTTTGATGATGGGGGGGCTGGGGGTGGTTATCGGCACAGCCCTGGTGATCGCTTCCAAGGCATTTTATGTATATGAGGACCCGAAAGTGGTGG
>JAABSS010000387.1 GCA_011390235.1 Desulfotignum sp. | reverse complement strand
ACTTTTTCCATTCTCACCGATTATTATATCGCCAAAGACTGGGATGAGATTTTAAAAATTGTTCTGGACCCGGCCATACCCGGCAGGGCCCGGCTCAAGGCAGCTGAAATGGTGGGGGAACTGGGGGAAGTGGAAGCTATTGAACATCTGGTAAACCATAAATTCCCCACCCCTGTACTGGTTGAAGGGGTAAAAGCAGCGGTTGAACAGCTCCATGAACGACATTTTACAAGGGAATGCCCCTATTGTGCGGAAATAATCAAAAAGCGGGCCACCCTCTGCAGACATTGCAACAAGGAAGTGTCCAGAGCATAGAAACCTGTTTATCTGTTGATTTTTTCCATATTAAAGGAACGGTAAATGATCATTTCCCGTTCCTTTTTTGTTTTGTCAAAAGGTGTAAATGTAAGATCCGGCAGCATTTTTATGATTTTTTTTCGGGAGAAGACATCAGCCAATGTTTTGCCCACAGTCCGGCCGGAAACCGTGTCCATGATAACCGCATTTTTTCCGTCAGTGGACACGGCAAACGGAATCTGATAGTCATCCTGCAAAAGCCTTGCCCCTGCCAGGATTTCCCGTTCATAAGAGCCGATGGAACCGGCCACGCAGGTGACCGCCATGACAGATTGTTTTTCCACACAGACAACAAGGTCAATGAATGAATGATAATCGGTTCCCTTGAACTGGACAGTCAAGGGTACATCCACAAGGATCTCACTTTTTTTGTACCCCTTGATCTCCACCAGAAATTTTTCAAAGCTCTGTCGGCTCACTTCCGATCCGACATTGTTGATATCTTTTCCAGTGATATAGTCTTTTATCTGTTCCATAATCAGTTTTTGATAATATCCTTTGTCAAAGGTTCATTGCTATGGCCGTTGTTCACCGGTCTGCTGCACGGCAGCCACAGGATAAGTATGCCGGTTTTACATCTGCAGGGTCATCAGGAAATCTGGGCAGGTGATGCAAATTCAGACAGATCGATGCGCGGGGCATCACTCCACAGACCTTCCAGGTCATAAAATGTTTTGGCCCGGGTTTCAAAAACATGGATGATGAGATTTCCATAATCCAGCAATGCCCATTCTCCTTCCTTAATGCCTTCTGTTCCCAAAGCCGTGATTTTATCTGCCTTCATACGGGTGATGATATGTTCGGCAATAGCAGTCACCTGGCGGTGGGAACCGGCTTCCACAATGACCAGCACATCGGTGTAGGAGGTATACTGTTCCACATCGATGGCGGTAACAGATTTGGGTTTCCGGTTGAAAACAGAGGACAGATAGGGCCTGAATTCTTCTGAAAGCACTGTCATAAATATAAATTCCTTTTGCTGATAATCTCCTCCACCGGGGTGGGGACAAGTCCTTTTATGGAAAGATTTTTTTTCACCCGGTTGCGTATCATAGTGGATGAAATATCAATTTTGGGTGCATGACAGATATATATGGATTGCAGCCTGTCATGGGTGAATTTTTTTTTTTCTTTGTTCCATGTGTATCCTTTTGATATGTGTTCGTCAAGAAAGGATGCAATGGCCCGGCTTTGTCCATTTGCGCCTCTGGGCATCACAATAATGGAGACGGCTAGAAATATGGCCTTGTATTTTTTCCAGGAAGGGGTGTCAAAAAATGCGTCTGACCCCATCAGCAAAAAAAAACGGATTCCTGGTCCACATTGTTTCTCAAACGCATGGATGGTATCTATGGTATAGGAGGGGCCTGTGCGGGACAGTTCAATATCAGATGCATAAAACCCGTCCATGTCTGCCAGGCTCTGTTCCACCATGGCGTACCTGTCCCGGGCCGGTGCCAGGTTGGTGTTGGTTTTGTGGGGTGGCGTGGCAGAAGGAAAAAAAAATATTTTCGAAAGATTATACTGCTGCTTCACATGGCTGGCCGCCCGGATATGGCCATTGTGAATCGGGTTGAATGTTCCCCCAAAAAGCCCGGCATCCATGGGATTACCCGTTTTGGAGTCTGGATGAAAGCACTTTTACAAGCATGTCAGTCCCTTTTCCGGTGATCGCTGAAATGGTATGGATTTCAAGGTGTGGCAGTGCTTTTCTAAAACTGTCCACCCGGTGTTCAGTACCGGTAAGATCTGTCTTGTTGAGCACGACGATCTGGGCTTTTTGGGCCAGATAACTGCTGTAAAGGGCCAGTTCCCGGTTGATCACGGTAAAGGCGGCAAGGGGGGTTTCAGGGTCTATGGTACCGGCATCAATGAGGTGGATCAATATGCCGGTGCGTTCAATATGCTTGAGAAATTTGATTCCCAGCCCGGTTCCCTGGTGGGCCCCTTCAATAAGTCCGGGAATATCAGCCACGGCAAAGGGTTCTCCAAATGGTGGCTCCACCATGCCCAGGGTGGGGGTAAGGGTAGTGAACGGGTAGTCGGCAATTTTGGGGCGGGCCGCGGACATAGCGGAAATTAAAGTGGATTTGCCTGCATTGGGCAGCCCCACAATACCCACATCTGCCAGAAGTTTCAATTCCAGCTTCAGTGTGAGTTCTATGCCGGGAAGTCCCGGCTGGGAATACCGGGGGGCCCGGTTGGTGGAAGTGGCAAACCGTTTATTGCCC
>JAABSS010000386.1 GCA_011390235.1 Desulfotignum sp. | reverse complement strand
TATTGAAAGGCAGCATGAACACCGTGGGCTGGATATACTGTTTCAGATAGCCGATCACCCCTTTCCGGGCAATGCCGAACAAGGGCACTGAGATAAACACACAAATGGCCAGAGCTGCTGTGGTGGAAAGCGAAGCGGTGGGGGATTCATATCCCGGCACCACAGTGAGCAGGTTGCAGGCGGCAATAAAAATAAACAGCGTGCCGATAAAAGGCATATATCTTTTTGCTTTCTGCCGGCTGATTTCACTGATCTGGTCCTGGATGCCGGTTACCAGAATTTCCAGGATATTCTGCCAGGAACTGATTTTCGGCCCTGTGGACAGACGTCTTGTGACAAGCCAGGATCCGATTACCAGCAACGCCATTACTACCCAGGTAAATACAATGGTCAGGTTAAGTGTGATAAACTGGTATTGAAAAAACACCACCTGGTCCGGGCTGATCTGTTTGATATCCATAAAATTCATATGTGCGATCCTTTTGGCCCCAAGACAGCAGAAGGCAGCATTTTAAAAATAAAAATCTTGCGCATGATCAATATTCCGCCAAGACAGGCAGTCATGCCAAGCCATTCACCATTTCCCGCAAAATAAACCCCTGCCAGGGTTAAAAAAGATCTCACAAGAAAACTTACGACAAAAACAAGGCCGTAAAGTCTTGTGCCGGCAAACCGCTGCAGGGTAATCCACAGACCGCCAAAGTGAAAACATCCGATCATCAGGCCGGCTGCCAGACACAAACCAATTTTGTACAGATCATACCATGTCATTTGCATCTTAATCCTTTTTTCTGCTTTCCCGTTTGATCCAGTACCAGGCGTTCCAGCATCCCGTAATCACCCCGCAAAACATAAGGGTCAATGTCCAGGAAGGTCTGCCGGGCCAGGTTTTGTCCAGCCAGACTCCTATAAATATGCCGATCAAAGTGGGGATGGCAACGGACCATCCCACCAGCCCGAACATGCCCAGACCGAACCACACAGGGTGCTCCGCATTTTTGCGGGCAGCCAGTTTGCGCTGTTGTTTTTCTTCGATGGTTTGCGAAAACTTTTTTTCTTCCGGGTTCTCAGCCATGGTCCTGGAACTCCAGAAACCGTCGAATAAATCCGGCTTCAATGCGGGAAGCTGATGTGCGCATATTTTTTTCCTTTTGTTTTTCTTTTAAAAAATCAGTTTCCACGGTGTTTTTAAGGGAAGCAAGATCTGCATCCTGCACTGCCCTGCGGGTGGATATAAAAACCGTATCTCCTTTTTTAACCAGCACCCCTTCCATTACCGCCATGTGCTGTTCATCTCCGTTTTCATCTTCAAAACTCAAAATACCGGATGCCAGTGCAGTGACAAAATCCACATGGCGGGGAAGCAGGCCGAAAAAGCCATTCATGCCTTCACCAGTGATCTTTTGCACCCGGGTATCCAGAAAAATATGGGTGGGAAGCATCACCTTGAGTTTCATGAGGTTTTGGCCTCATCAATTTTGCCGATCATATAAAGGGCCTCTTCCGACTGGTCTGAAAACTTGTCATTCAGGATCTGCCGGCAGCCTTCCAGGGCATCTTCAACACTGACGGCCCGGCCTTCATACCCGGTGAACTGTTCGGTCACAAAAAACGGCTGGGTCAAAAACCGCTCCAGACGTCTGGCCCGGTAAACGGTCTGGCGGTCTTCTTTTGACAGTTCTTCAATACCCAGCATGGAGATGATGTCTTTGAGATTCTCATATTCCGCCAGATTTCTGCGTATTTCACCGGCAATGCGGTAATGTTCTTCTCCCACAATATCAGGGGTCAGCATGCTGGAGTTGGACTGCAGGGGATCAACCGCCGGGTACAGCCCTTCCCCTGCTTTTTTCCGGGACAGGACAATGCTGGAAGACAGATGCCCGAAGGTGTGGACCGCTGCAGGGTCTGTGAAATCATCCGCAGGCACATATACTGCCTGGACCGATGTGATGGCCCCGGTAGCGGAATTGGTGATACGCTCTTCCAGCTCGGCAAGCTCGGTACCCAGGGTGGGCTGGTATCCAAGGCGGGAGGGCAGCCGTCCCAGCAACCCGGAGACCTCCATGCCTGCCTGGATAAAACGGAAAATATTGTCCATGAGCAAAAACACATCCTGGTTGAGATCATCCCGGAAATATTCCGCCATGGTCAAAGCGGAATGACCCACACGAAAGCGGGCACCCGGGGGTTCATTCATCTGGCCGAAAACCATGATGGTTTTATCCAGGACACCGGCATCTTTCATTTCCCGGTACAATTCCTCTCCTTCCCGGCAGCGTTCACCTACGCCGCAGAAAAGGCTTACCCCCTCATGGATACCCACCATATTGTGAATCATTTCCATGATCAGAACGGTTTTTCCCACGCCTGCGCCGCCGAACATGCCGCTTTTACCGCCCAGCTCCAGCGGGGAAAGAATATCAATGACCTTGATACCGGTTTCAAATATCTTCGTGGATACTTTCTGGTTGTCCATTGACGGCGGAGATCCGTGAATGGTGCGAAATGAAGATGCTTCCACCGGTTCTTTTTTATCAATGGGTTCACCAAATACATTCAGGGCACGGCCCAGCAGGGATTTGCCCACAG
>JAABSS010000396.1 GCA_011390235.1 Desulfotignum sp. | reverse complement strand
CCCTGGAATGGAGCCCCTGGTGGTGTCCTGTGAACGGACCGTCAGAGCCGGAGGGGCCGACAGACATGCTACGATGACAGAACCGGTAACAGGTGATCAGTTCCTGAACTGAAAAAAGTTACGGTAACCGGCCCCGCAGGATCTCGGTCCGGGCACAGGGCACCACCAGGGGCGGTTTCCGGTAAAGGATGCTGCATAAAAGACCGAAAATCCGGCATGCTTATGGCAAATATCCAGTTTCAATTTTATATGTTTGCCTCAGGTCAGCAACTGTGATATGAAAACTTGATTATGACCCATATTATCAGCATAGCAAACCAGAAGGGCGGTGTGGGCAAAACCACTACAGCCGTCAATCTGTCCGCGGCCCTGGCCATACTGGGAAAAAAAGTGCTGCTGGTGGACTGTGATTCCCAGGCCAACGCCACCACCGGCCTGGGAATTGAGAAGCCGGCCCTGGAGGCATCTCTCTACCATGGGCTCATCGGTGAAGCAGACATTGCAGACCTTGTGGTTCCCACCATGCTTCGTCCCTTCCAGCGTGGATCTTATCGGGTTTGAGATCGAAATGGTGTCTGCTCCCCAACGGGAAGCCAGACTGAAGCAGCTTCTGGCACCGGTAATGGACCGGTTTGATTATATTTTCATCGACTGCCCCCCGGCATTGAGCCTGTTGACCCTGAATGCATTTGTTGCATCCCATTCTGTCCTGATTCCCCTGCAGAGTGAATTTTTTGCATTAGAAGGACTGGGTCAGCTGCTGGACACCATCAAGCGGGTCAAGTCATCGTTTAATTCAACATTGAAGATCAACGGCATCCTTTTGACCATGTTTGACCGGCGCACCAACCTGGCCCAGAACGTGGTGGAAGATGCCAGGCAATACTTCAAGGACCTGGTGTTCAAAACCAAAATACCGCGCAATGTGAAACTGGGGGAAGCCCCCAGTTACGGTCTGCCGGTTGTCTTATATGATAAGCAGTCACAAGGAGCTAAAAGTTATATGGCATTTGCCAGGGAGCTGCTGAAACGATGATGAATAAAAAAAAGAAAAACACCGGTCTGGGCAGGGGGATTTCTGCACTTATTCCTGATCTGGATATGGAGACGCCGGAAGCCAGAGCTGATTTTTTCATGTGTCCGGTGGGAAAGATTACCCCTAACCGGTATCAGCCCCGCACGGTTTTTAAAGAAGAAGAACTGATCCGCCTGCGGGATTCCATTGCCCAGCAGGGGGTGCTGCAGCCTTTGCTGGTGCGGCATGTGGATGGTGGTTTTGAGCTGGTTGCCGGAGAAAGGCGGCTGCGGGCGGCCAGGGAAGCCAACCAGACCCATGTGCCGGTGGTGGTAAAGGACCTGACCGATGAACAGGTTCTGGAAGTCTCTATTATTGAAAATATTCAGCGGGCCAATCTGAATGTACTGGAAGAGGCAGATGCCTATTTCCGGCTCATTGATGAATTTGGATATACCCAGGAAAAAGTGGCCCAAAAGATTGGTAAAAACCGTTCCACCATTGCCAATCTGCTTCGTTTGCGGGGCCTTCCCGATAGAATAAAACACAGCCTGCTGGCGGATGAGATTTCCATGGGCCATGCCCGGGCCCTTCTGGGAGGCGGATCAAAAGAAAATCAGCTGGCATTGTTCGATCAGGTAATCAGCCGAAAACTGTCTGTCAGAAAAACCGAGCAGCTGGTGAACCAGGCCAGGCAGACTGCTGTAAAACCGGCCCGGAAACTGACGGACCATGAGCTGGCGTTTTTGGAAAATACCTCCAGTCGGATTTCCCATCACATCCAGTCTCCGGTGAAGATACGCAAAAACGGAGAAAAGGGACGTATTGAGATCAATTTTACCTCCCAGACCGAATTTACACGCCTTGTGGAGCTGTTGAGCAATCTTTCATGAGAATTGCCGGTTTATGAGAATCACCATAGCAAAAACCGCAGGCTTTTGCATGGGGGTCAGGCGGGCCGTGGACATGGTGCTGGATGCAGCCAACCGGTCCGGAGCACCGATTTTCACTTATGGTCCTTTGATCCACAACCCCCAGGTATTGGAAATGCTGGAAACCAAAGGAATTTTCCGCATGGACACCCTCCCTGAAAAAGGGGAGGGTATTGTGCTGATACGGGCCCACGGGGTCCCGCCGGAAGATGAAAATGCGCTCAAACAGGCCGGATTTACGGTGATCAATGCCACCTGCCCCAGAGTGGTCCGTGTCCAGGTCATTATCAACAGGTATGCAAAGAACGGCTATGCCACTATTATCATCGGGGATAAAAACCATCCCGAGGTGGTCGGGCTTCTGGGATATGCCGGGGGCAATGGCCATACAGTGACCACCATGGCCCAGCTGCAGGCCCTGCCGGAGATTGAGAACGCAGTGGTGGTGGCCCAGACCACCCAGAATACCGCATTTTATGATGAAATAAAGGCCTGGTGTACAGAAAACAGGCCCCATTACAAGTTGTTTGATACCATCTGCGGGTCAACGGAAAGGCGGCAGCACGAGGTGCGGCAGCTGGCGGCAACCCATGATGCCGTTATTGTTGTGGGGGGCAGGCAGAGCGGTAATACAAAACGCCTGGCCCAGGTGGCAGCACAGTCCCGCGCACGGACTACCCATATTGAAGATGTGTCTGAAATCGATTTTCATGCCCTGGCAGACACCCGGTCCATTGCCATCACTGCCGGGGCATCCACCCCCAACTGGATCATCACAGACACCTGCGCGCGGGTTGCGCGGCATCTCCAGCACCAGCGCCCCCTGGCAGGCGGTCTGGTCAGGGTCCAGGATTTCTTATTGAAAACCAACCTGCTGCTGGCATTGGGGGCCGGAAGCCTCACCTATGCCTGCTCTGTGCTGCAAAAACTGCCCCATACCCTGGTTCACGCAGCCATTGCCATGCTCTATGTATTGTCCATGCAGATACTCAACAATATTTTTGCCATCAAATCAGATACCTACAACCGGCCGGACCGGGCTGCATTTTACAAAAAACATCGCATATCCATGGCAGTGCTGGCCCTGGGTTCCGGCACGGCCGGGCTGTTTCTTGCTTTTACCACCGGGGTGACATCGTTTTTCATCCTTCTGGTCATGAGCCTGCTGGGACTGGCCTATAACCTGAAGATCATTCCTGCGGGCCTTTTTAAAAAACACATCAGGCGCATCAAAGATATTCCAGGCTCCAAAACCATTCTTATTACCATGGCCTGGGGAATAGTTACTTCTATTCTGCCCTCTGTGGGAAACCACAGCCCCATGGCATGGATGGCAGCAGCATTTTTATTTGCCACAGGGCTGGTGTTTGCCCGCACAGCATTTTTTGATATACTGGCCATACAGGGAGACCGCATAGCCGGCAGAGAAACCCTTCCCATTCTGCTGGGAGAGAAAAAAAGTTTTGTTTTGATCCGGTATATCCTGACAGGCATTATTGCTTTGCTTGCTGGTGCGGGTTTGACAGGCCTTTCCTATGCCAGTACAATCCTGCTTGCACTGGTACCTTTTTTTATGCTTTTATTGATCAGTTCCTTTGAAAAAAACAAGCAGATGTCCGGGCCCCATGTTGAATTTATGATTGAATCTTCTTTTCTTCTCACCGGGGTACTGGCTGCAATGACCTGAAACAAAGGAGAACAGTATGGCCGAACAATCTGATCAAAACCAGAATTGTCCCATGATAGGGCTGCTGGCAGTAAAAAACCAATTGATCACCCAGGCCGAACTCGAAGCAGGACTGGCAGCATGTAAAGAATCCGAAGATGCTGCTGCCTGTCTCAAGGAGTACCTGCTTTCCAAAGAAATGGTTTCAGCCCAGAATATTCAGCGCCTGTCCATGGCTGCCAGAGCCCTTGATATACGGAAAAAAGAATTTCGTTTCGGGGGTATTGCTGTACAAAAAGGCATTATTAATCAAAGTGTTTTGCAATTGGTCCTGGAAGAGCAGCAGGCAGATATGAAAAGTGGCGTCAAGCCCCGCCTCATTGGTGACATGCTGGTGGAGTCCTGTATGATGACCGAACGGCAGCGGGACTATATCTTAAAGATGCAAAAACGCAGACTTCGCCCGGAAAAATCGGGTGAAACCGAACCAGGACCGGGTGCAGAAGCCATTTCATCAGACCAGGCTGCGGCAGAAAAAGCCCCTTCGGATGAGACCGGGTCTGATCCACCTTCTGAAAATCCGATGAAAGACAAACATACTTCTTCTGCCATGCTGGAGCCTGAGATTATGCCCTATGGCATCCAGCTGCAGCTGGCAGGGGATGCCATGGGGGCATTTTTGACAAAAACCGATGCATTTGATTCAGATGTCACAGCTTCGGATATCAGAGAGGCCCTGGCTGAAAAAGGCATAGTGTCCGGCATCGTGTCTGATGAAATGATGAATGGATTTATCCAGTCCAGCGGGTTTAAAACCAAGGCATTCCGGGTAGCCAGGGGAATTCGTCCCATACAGGGCAAAGATGCAAGGGTCGAATTTTTCTTTAATATCGACTATCTCGGGGCCGGGGGGCTCGATACTGATGGTAATATAGATTTCAAACAGCGGGGCACTGTCCCGCATGTCCAGGCCGGGACCGTTCTGGCGGAAAAAACGCCGATGGTGGCATCCAGACAGGGTCATAATATTTTTGGCGAGGAGGTAGAAGCGGCACCTGGTAACGATATTGATTTGCGTTTCGGCAAAGGGGCAAAGTTATCTGAAGACGGACTCAAGATCCTGGCTGACGTCACCGGATTTCCCAAATTTTCATTGTCCGGGATAATTTTTGTCCATGAAGAATATGCCACAGAAGGTGATGTGGATTATGAAACCGGTCATATTGAATACAGTGGTAATGTCACTGTGAACGGATGTATCAAAGCCGGTTTCCAGGTAAAAGGCAATGATATCACCAGTGTGGAAATTGATGGGGGTATTGTAACGGCTGAGGGAAATGTACATGTCAAGGGTGGAATCAACGAAGCCAGAATTTATGCCAAAGGCGATGTCACGGCAAAATTTATCCATAAATCTGAGATCATCTGCATGGGAAATGTCCATGTCCCCAAAGAGGTTGTGGATTCCACTATAGAATGTTCAGGCTCCTGTATTATTGAAAGCGGTAAGCTCATTTCTTCCAAAATAACCGCCAAGATGGGAATGGTGGCACAGAATATCGGCACCCAGACTGCTGCTGCCTGCATGGTAAAGGTAGGGTATGATGCCTTTTTTGAAAAAGAAATCGCACTTATCCAGGACACAGTCAAGCAGCTGAAAGATAAAATTGCGGCCGGGGAAGAAAAGCAGGCCCGATTGAATGAGCAGAATACGGAACTTCAAAAACATATCACAAAACTGGCCCATATTCAGGACCGCTCCCAGCTTGACAAGGAAAAGCTTAATAAGGAAATTAAAGATCTGCAATCCCAGCCGGACAAAACTGATGCCATTGCTGAGCTTGGACAGCAGATTGTTCAGTTGGAGGCTAAGGCAAAAAATGCAGAAAAACAGCTGGACCAGAGCTTTGAAAAATCTGAGTCCATTGAATCTTCCATGGAGGGTATTGAAAACCAGATGAAAGTTCTTAATACCAGCCTGGTGGATCTGTTTGAAGAAAAAAGGAACCTGACCAGCTGGTCCATGGAAAATCCGGGAAATCCCGTTGTCAAGGTAGATGGCAGCATTCAGCCGGGAACCATCATCAAGGGCAGGCAAAGTGAAATGGTGGTCAAAGACCTTGTCCGTCGTGCCAAGATCATGGAAGTTCTTAAAGCCGGCAGTGATGAAGCCCATCAGATCTATGAACTGCAGGTGACAAATATCTAAAATACATCCCGGTCAGGACAGCAGCCGGTCAATTTTCTGGTCTTTTTCCTGCCAGAGCTGGTTGAGCCATTGGCAGAACCTGTCCCTGAAATCCGGATCAGTAAAATAATCCCCTTTTAGATGCTCTCCCACCTCAAATACATGCAGATCCACAATAATTTTTTGGGTCCTGCCGGAAATGAATGTCCAGAAGCTGGGTGTTCTGCCGGGATAGACAATGGTGACATCAATAATTTTGTTCAGGTATTCGCCCATGGAACCCAGAACAAAGGCAATGCCTCCGGCTTTGGGAGTAAGCAGATGGGAAAATGCGGAATTTTCGGCTTTTTTCGGGGTGTATCTGGTACCTTCCACAAAATTCATGATGGATACCGGAATATATTTGAATTTTTTACAGGCCTTTCTGGTGCTTTCCAGGTCTTTTCCCTTCAGATGGGGATTTTGGGCCAGAAAGTCTTTGGAATACCGTTTCATAAAGGGAAAATCCAGTGCCCACCATGCAAGCCCTAAAAACGGTACCCAGATCAGTTCTTTTTTTAAAAAAAATTTAAGCATGGGAATTTTTTTGTTCAATGTTTTCTGGAGCACCAGAATATCCACCCAGGACTGGTGGTTGGACAAAACCAGATACCATTCTTTGGGGTTGAGCTGCTCAAGCCCGCGGATGTCCCAGTCAATACGGCAAAACAGATCTGTGTTCCAGGAATTGATGTGAATCCACAGGCCGGCAATGGCCATAAGTATCCTGTCCAGTACCACGACCACGGGTTGAAAGGGAAGGACAAATTTAAACAAAGATACCAGGATCAACGGCACAGTGAGAACAATGGTGTTTATGAGATACAGCATAAATGACAATACCCCTTTGAGGGGAGGGGGCAAAAAAGAAAGCATGGGCCTCCTTAGGCATTTTTTTGGTTCATGATATGCTTTTTAACCGTTCGTCTGTCCAGGCCTGTTTTCCGGGCCACTTTTTCATAGGTGCCAAGGCTGTTATACAAAAGGGTACAATAGGCGGACAAAAGATCTGCAGCCGACAGTTCCTGTGTCTGGATGCCCTGGCAGAGAAAATGTGCAAGGGACGGGTCATCAATCTGTTGTTTGCCCAAGTAGTCCCGCCTGAGCAGCACACTTCTGACGCATTGTTCCAGTTCCCTGACATTTCCCGGCCAGCTATAATGGTTTCCCAGGCGGCGGTCAATAATTCTTTTGACTTTGGAAATAATTTTTGAAGATTGGATACCGGTCATGCGCAGAATGGTAAAATCCAGCAGATCGTCCAGTTCCAGAGGGTACTGCTGAATCCTGGTCCGCAGCGGCGGCACTTCGATAATATCCGAGCACAGGCGGTAGTAAAAATCTTCTCTGAAGATGTTGCCCTCTATAATTTCCTGCCTGGGACGGTTGGTGGCGGCAATGACACGCCCGTTGAACCGGGATGGGGCATGTGCACCCACAGGGGTGAAGGTTCTTTCCTGAAGAACCCGCAGCAGTTTGACCTGGATGTGGTCGGGAATTTCCCCGATTTCATCCAGCAGGATGGCACCATGGGGGCTGCATCGGTCCAGCACCCCCCGGTAATCTTCCACCGCGCCGGTGAACGCTCCTTTGGTATGGCCGAACAGTTCTGATTCCAGCAGGGTTTCCGGATACTGGGACAGGTTTAAAGAAGAAAAGGTTTTGGTGAAACTTTCAGAAAAACAGCCGCGTTTTTCGTCAAAGGGAATAAAGCCGCTCATGCCGATGGCCTTGGCAGCAGTGCCTTTTCCAGTGCCGGTTTCCCCCAGTAAAAGGGTGGAAAAATCTTCCATTTTATTCCAAAGATGCTGGTCATACAGTTCAATATTATAGGTAAAGACATTGTACCAGAGATGCTTTTTGAACTTTTTCATACACAAACTGCTGCCCACCAGGGTTTTGGAAATAAAATAAAAGGCCCGCCGCAGCTGAAAAGACAGGGCGAAATAATGGTAGAATGCATCCAGGGAAAAGCCTTTCTCCACCATCATTTTTCTGGCTTCATCCACAAAGTTTACCGGTACAGGGTCATGCTGGGCAGCTATCTGGTCTTGTATCAAAAGGTCGAAATGGTCCCGGAATTTATGAAAAATATCAAACAGATATACCACCCGTAATACTTCTTTGTCTTCTCCGGCATACTGGTTGATATTTTCCCTGTTCTGACGTTCCAGCTTCTGCAGCTGCCGGTCTACCTCCAGAACGCACATGTCTTTGCTTTCCCTGCGGGCAGCGGATGGGAACAATCCGGCAATTTTCTGGTCCAGGCGTTCTCTTAAATCACTGAAAGGGTTGGCAAAGGCAGCATTATAAACGGTTTTAAAAAAATGGCGCTCTTTTTGTGTCAGTGCAGCTTTTTTCATAACTATCTCTCCGGGTAACAATGTGGATTTTTGTACAGGCAATGTTCATAAAATGCAATAACAAAACATGCAAGCATTAAAAATTTATCAGGGACAGAAGCAGAAAATCATTTTAATTCAGGCTTTTAAATACTTGCTGTTTCAATGGCATGATTTTTGATAGTATATTTTTTTGAAATCACTTTACAAACAGGATCCCGCGAAAAATCAGGATACTAATAAGGGAGATATACCATGATAACAAGAGTATTGCACGCAAGACTGCCTTTGATGATTTATACCCCGGTCAAGGTATTTGATATTCCATATTTTACCGCTATTTATGCAGCCGGTGCACTGCCTGTGTTTGACACCGAATTTTTGACCAGAGAGGACATTCTGGAAAAAACGGCGCAGCTGGCCAAAGAAAATATCAGTTTCGGTCTGCGCCTTTCAACACCTGATCCCCTTTTGCTGGAAGATCTAAAGGAAAAAGCGTTTTCTAACCTGGACCTTGTAGTTGTTCCGGTTTCAAAAACAGATCCTTTGCCCCGAAAGACAGACCTGGGGGAGACAAAGCTGCTCCTGGAAATCAGGGATATCGGCCTTGTGGACATCATTGCCGCAGCCGACCCCCACGCCCTGGTGCTCAAAGGCAATGAAGCCGCCGGGCAGGTATCAAAATATTCTTCTTTTATTCTCATGCAATGGTATCTGAAAAATCAGGACCGGCCGGTGTTCATCCATGGCGGGGTGGGCCGGTACACCGCTGCCGGCATGCTGGCGGCAGGTGCAGCTGGTTTTGTCATGGATACCCAGGTGCTGCTGGCGGATGAAGCACCGGTATCTCCGGCGTTCAAGAATCTGCTGGCCATGGTGGAAGAAGGAGATTCCACGGAAATAAGCATCCAGGACAAACAGGTGTTCCGGGTCTTTGCCAAGCTGGGCACCAAAATTGTCAAAGAGTTGAAACAGCAGGCCGTGCTTTTTGGTGCGCACAAAGACGGCGAAAAAAAACTGTATGCGCGTATAGCCCAAGAAATCATTGCCATTGACAGCCAGGATGCGCCGTTTGTGCAATCGCTTTTCTACATGGGCCAGGATGGGTTGTTTGCCAGAAATTTTGTAAAAGAATCCAATAAATTATCTGATATGATTCAGCATTTTTTCACCGCTATCGGTAAAAATCTGGATTATGTGGACCAATTTGATCCGGTGACGGAAAATTCGGCCTTTGCCCGAAGCCACAACACCCGCCTTCCCCTGATCCAGGGACCTATGGCCAATATATCAGACAACCCGGATTTTGCCGCAAAGGTTCTGGAAGCAGGGGCATTGCCATTTTTTGCAGTGGGATCTCTGCCCGCCTCTCTGGCAGATGACATGCTGTCACGGGGAAAAGAAAAAGTACCAAACTGCGGGGCCGGTCTTGTGGGCATAGAAGCCTTCAATCCCATGGTGCACAAGCATTTGGACATGGTCAAGAAATACAAAATTCCCTATGCGCTGTTTGCCGGCGGTATTCCCTCCCAGGTGCGGGAGCTTGAGGCGGCCGGCACCAAAACCTATCTGCACACCCCTTCTGTTTCCATGATGGAAAATGCCATAAAAAGCGGGTGTGTCCGGTTTATTTTTGAAGGGGGAGAAGCAGGGGGCCATGTGGGATTTTTGTCCTCTCTGGTGCTCTGGGAGGCAGCCATTGAAAAACTGGTGGCAAAAAACCAGGATGTGTCCAGACTGTCTCTGGTGTTTGCCGGTGGAATCTCCACCTGTTTTGCTTCTTTTTTCATTTCCGGCATGACGTCATTTCTGGCGGCAAAAGGGGCCTGCATCGGGCTTCAGGTGGGAACAGCCTATCTGTTTTCCAAAGAGATTGTGGACACAAAAAGTGTGACAAAGCAATACCAGGATATCATCGTTGAAAAAAATGAAACCGTGGTCATCGGCAAGAGCCTGGGACTGGCTTCCCGCACCGCCCCCACACGGTTTGCCAAAATGATGAAGGAACTCGAAGACTCCATGATCCGGGAAAATATCAGCCTGGATCAGCGCAAGCGGTCCTTTGAAAAGAAAAATATCGGGTCCCTGCTCATCGGTGCCAAGGGATTTTTACCTGATTTCAAACGGCCGGGAAAAGAACATTATACCTGGTTCAAGGATGAAGACCACCGGGAAAAAGGCAATTTTCTGGTGGGAGACAGCCTGGCGTTTTTTACAGACAGCATCACCATAAAAGAGATCCATGACACCTATTTTACAGCCAAATCCCGGTTGTTTCACCATGTAAACCAGCTGGAGATATTTTCAGGCAGAAAAAACAGGATCAACGATGAAATTGCTGTGGTAGGCATCGGCTGCACCCTGCCGGATGCTGATACACCCGATCAGCTGTGGGAAAACATCCTGGACAAACGCTATTCCATAAAGCAGATGCCGGATGACCGGTTTGACCACAAATTGTATTACAGCCCGGACCGGGATGCAGAAGACAAAACCTATACCACCCTGGCAGGATTTGTGGACCATTTTTCATTTGATTTTGAACGGTTCGGGTATGCCCCGGACAAGGCCAAACGGTTGTCTCGCAGCCAGCAGATGGTGCTTGAAACCGCCTACAAGGCGGTGGAAACTGCCGGCCTGCTGGATGAAAACGACAAATTGATCTGTGAGGACCCGCAGAAAACCGCTGTGGTGATCGCCACCTGCCTGTCCAATGAACTGGGCAACACCCTCCAGCTCAAA
>JAABSS010000384.1 GCA_011390235.1 Desulfotignum sp. | reverse complement strand
GAGGGAGGAAACCGTACCCGGCCGGTCAAGGGTGTTGAGCTGCACCCGGTGCGGCTGTATCTTTCTGATGGCTGCCTTGAGCATGTGCAGTTCTTCTCTGGTATCATTCACCCCCGGCAGAATGAATATTTCCAGCCAGATCTCACCGGTAAAATCTTTGGCAAACCCGGCAATACCATCCACCATATCGGGGGGCAGGATAACGGGACAGGGCCGGTTGATGCGGCTGAATACTTTTGGGGATACCGCATCCAGAGACGGTACCACAATATCGGCCCGGGTCAGGTCGGCCCGGACCCCGGGATCAGACATCAGGGTGGCATTGGTGAGTACAGCCACCCTGATGTCCGGTTTGTTTTTTTTGATATGGGCAATCACCTGCCCCAGGGCCAGGTTCAGGGTGGGTTCTCCTGATCCGGAAAAAGTAATGTAATCCGGGTCATCATTGTGTGTCCAGTAATGCGCGAGTTCCCGGCACACGTTTTCGCAGGAAATATATTCCTTGCGCGCTTTTGTCAAAAGTGTTGTGTTGCCGCATTCGCAATACACACAGTTGAGGCTGCAGATCTTGTGGGTTACCAGATCCACCCCCAAAGATATTCCCAGGCGCCGTGACAGCACCGGCCCGAACAAATGCTGGTATCTCATATGCTATTTTCCTGATTTGATAGTAACGGCAATCCCGGCCACGGTGAGCACCACCTGGTCTGCAGCCTTTGCCATATGCTGGTTCACCAGTCCGGCCATATCCCGGAACCGTCTTGCCAGACTGTTTTCCGGCACAATCCCGTACCCTACTTCATTGGTTACCAGAAATACCGGGCAACATGTTCTGGAAAGGGCCAGGACGGTCTGGTCCAACCATTGCTGAACAGCTGCTTCATCCATTTCCAGTGCCAGCATGTTTGCGGTCCACAGGGTCAAACAGTCCACCAGAATCACATCTGCTGTCTGTGCCCGGGCAGCTATTTTTTCATGAATATTCACCGGCTCCTCAATGGTCTGCCAGTCATCTCCCCGCTGGGCCTGGTGGGCATGCACCCGCTTTTCCATTTCCCGGTCCTCAGGCACGGATGTGGCCAGAAAAATCTTTTTATTGCCGGAAACAGCATTGGCCGCATCCAGGGCGTACCGGCTCTTTCCACTTCTGCAGCCGCCGATGACCAGGGTTACGCAATGTTTATCTGTCACAGTATATATTGGTCCTTTGTTCTGCAATTGGTTAAATCGGTCTAAGATACCGTATCCACAAGCAAAGATGCAACCAAAAAAATTCGGGGCTTTGGGGTTTACAATATATTTTGTTTCATGTAAACAATGAACACCCCATCCATTGCATGATGCTTTATGGTTTAAAGGAGGCCGGCGTGATTAACCGAAGTACCATCAACTTACTTGGCCTGAAACCCGTAACCCGCAGCATGTGTTACGATTTTTATGTGAAAATTAATTCTGAGCTGGAAACAGCCGATGCCATAAAAGAATCAGTTTCCTGGTGGCAGGACAACAAATACAAACTCAACGAACTGTGGTGGGTGCTCAATTATTATTCTGAATCCCTGGATCCGGACCGGAATCTGCGGGCATATGTGGAACAGCACCTGGATGCCCTGGCCCTGGAAAAAACAGCAGCCATGGAAAACTCCCTGCAAGATGCCGGCGCGGCAACAGAAACCCCGGCCCTGGAACAGGCCTGAAACTCTGATCCTTTTCCAGGGTAACCAACAGCAGGTAAAATAATCACACCGGATTTTTGTCGTTGTCACAGGAAAAGCCTTTATGAAATCCCTTGAAGAAATTTCTCTGCTGTATGAAATCAGTGAAGCGTTGAACCAGCACATGGACATGAAAAAATCTTTGTTCAAGGTTTTGGGTGTTTTATCCGAGTCCATGAACCTTGTCCGGGGTATTATTTTTTTGACCAACCGGGAAAATGGAGAAATACGCATTGAAATCGCCCATGGCATTTCAGAGGAAACCACCCGCCAGATAAAATACCTTCCCGGCGAAGGCATTATCGGCAAAGTGGTGGAGTCAGGCAAATCCGCTGTGGTGCCCCGCATCAGCGAAGAACCTCTTTTCCTGGACAAGACCCACTCCAGAAATCTCACCCAGGGGCAGGACTATTCATTTATCTGCGTACCCATAAAAAAGGAAAACCAGGTGGTGGGGGCCATCAGTGCGGACCGGCCCTTTGAGGGAAAACACTCTTTGCAGCAGGGGGAAAAACTCTTGACTGTGGTGGCGGCCATGCTGGCCCACCATGTGATCAATATCGAAACCGTGCGCATGGAAAAAGAACGGCTGAAGTCGGAAAATCTGCGGCTGAAAAGCGAGCTGGAAAACCGGTACAGTTTTTCCAATATCATCGGCAACTCCAATAAAATGCGTGAAGTGCTCCAGATGATATCCCAGGTATCGTTTTCATCGGCCACTGTCCTGATCAGAGGAGAAAGCGGTACAGGCAAGGAACTGGTGGCCAAGTCGATTCATTACAACAGCCCCCGAAAGGACAATTCCTTAGTGGCAGTCAATTGTGCCGCCTTTGCAGAATCTCTGCTCGAAAGTGAATTGTTCGGCCATGAAAAAGGGGCA
>JAABSS010000383.1 GCA_011390235.1 Desulfotignum sp. | reverse complement strand
ATCGGTATTCCACAACCGCCTGAAAAAAAAGATGCGGCTGGAAAGTGATCCCACGGTGATTTACGGGGACCCGGAGTTTGAGGGCCGGATCAGAACCAGGCACCTGCGCAGAAAAACCGAATACAACACCTACCGGATGCACGGTCTTCCCAAAGGCCCCATTGCCAGTCCCGGTGCAAAGGCACTTGAGGCCGCGCTATACCCTGCCCAAAGCGATTATCTTTTTTTTGTGTCCAAAAATGATAAAACCCATTATTTTTCCAAAACCCTGGCAGAGCATAACCGGGCCGTACGAAAATACCAGTTGAACAAGTGAGGCAAAAGATCCGGCTGCCCGGGGTCAATCATCAAACTGGCGCAGATACACGATCACAGCCCCTGATCTGGATTTTTTTTTGCGTTCCCAGGCAAATCCAAGCACAATATCCCGGGCCTTGAGCTTTGCAAGCAGATCTTCGATCATATCCGGCAATACCGGTCCCAGCTCGGAATGCAGCCCTTTGCCCACAATAATACGCACTGTAAAATATCCCTGATGTTTGCAGGAAATCAAAAAAGATCTGGCCTTGAGTTCCGCACCCAGGGCGGTGAAACCGTGCAGGTCCAGATCGGTTTCCGGCGGAGGATACCGTTTTATCCGCTTGTGAAATGGCATGGGTTCGGGTGATGGCTTGACAATTTTATCCGGGCGGGACAAAAAGGCTTCCAAAAGTGCTGGAAAATTTTCCGGTTCAGCGGTTTCTGGATTAGGGGTTTCTGCATCAGCGGCACAAACGCCTTTGTCCACTATGGGCAGGCCGTGGCGGTTCAACTGCCGGGAACAGGTGTCCCGGGATTCTGATTCCGGGCTGTTTTTTCTGGTAAACGCCCGCAAAAAATCTTCATCCGACCGCAATCTGGGGGGCCTGTATTTTTTTCTTCTTGCCATATCAGGTAAGGATTTTATCCTAAATGGCCATGTTTTTCAAGGACAACCCTTGTGTTCTGTATTTGACTTTACCCCCCCTTCCTGCTATTGTCTGATTCATGAAAATTGGCAGCATTGTTGAATACATTGATCAACAAAAAATCATAGCAGCGGTAATATTAAGCGAGAAAAAGGGCAAGCTCAAATTACTCAATGAAAACAGCAGGGAAGTCAGCCTTTCTGAAAAAAGGCTTGCCCATATAGCACAGGTACGTCTGGACACAGACCAGTCCAGAAATACCCTGATACATCATCTCCAGGCAGTGGCTGAAACCCGAAAAAAGCTGTCCGAACAGATAGATATCAAAGAATTATGGGAGATTCTGCATGAAGAATCCGGGGATATCGATATTTCCGCCATGACCCTGTTCTGCTTTGATCCCCCGCTTACCGCAGACCATGAGGCTGCGGTTCTCCGGGCTTTTTTCAATGACCGGCTGTACTTTAAATTCAACCAGATCCTTTTTGCCCCCTGTACCCTTGAACAGGTGGCAGCCAAAAAAAGACAGATCCAGGAAGCCCGGAAAAGGGACCGGCTGATTCAAAAAGGGGTGGCCTGGCTCTCTGCCATGCAGTCGGAATCAAGCATCACGGATGTTTTTGATCCCGAGGTTCTGGATATACTCAAAGCCTATTACCTGTTTGGAAATGATGCCGACAATGCCGCCATGGCCAGGCAGATGGTCAAAAATGCCGGCATGAGTTCACCCGACCCTCTCTTTGGCTTTCTGGTCCGCGCAGGTATCTGGCAGCCGGATGAAAACATTGATCTTCTGGCCCTGGAAATCCCCACTGTTTTTCTTCCGGAAGTTACAGCCGCCAGTAAAAAACTGTCTGTGACCCACACAGGTGTTTTTCAGGATCCATGCCGAAAAGACCTCACCCATGTTCCGTTGATCACCATTGACGGCCACTCCACCATGGATTATGACGATGCCATCAGCCTTGAAAAAACAGAACAGGGGTATTGCCTGGGAATTCATATCATTGATGTGGGGGCCTATATCAAATCCGGAGATCCGGTTGATCTGGCTGCCCGGCAGCGGGCCAGCTCCATCTATATGCCTGATGACAAACTGCCCATGCTGCCTGCCGATCTTTCCGAGGATCTATGCAGCCTGCGGCAGGGAGAAAACCGGCCCGGCATCAGCACCCTGATCCAGATGAACAGATTTTTCGAAGTGCTTGATTTTACAATCGTTCCCAGCATCATCAAGGTCCACCAGCAGATGAGCTATTCCGAGGCCAATGTTCTGAATGGCAAAGATGACCCCATCACCAGCCTTTATAAAATTGCCACCCTGCTGCGGGAAAAACGCATTAAAGCCGGTGCTGTGCAGATTACCCTGCCCGAGGTCAATGTATGGATAGAAGAAAACGGGGAAATACGCTATGCCAAGATAGACCGGGAAAATCCTTCCAGGATGCTGGTTTCTGAAATGATGATTTTTGCCAATTCCCTGATGGCCAAGTTCCTTGCCGACCATAAGATACCAGGGGTGTTCCGGTCCCAGCCTCCCCCGGGCCAGCGGTTGTTCAAGGGCGTTGAAACAGCCCTGCTGCCAAACCTTATGCAGCGCAGACATTTGAGCCGGGCCGTGGTCAGTACCACCCCCCAGACCCATTCCGGATTAGG
>JAABSS010000382.1 GCA_011390235.1 Desulfotignum sp. | reverse complement strand
CCAAACCATTACAAATTCATAAGAGGTAACCTTCAACCGTGCCAGGAAATCGGGTCTTTATTATAGTGGAACATCCCAAAGAAAGGATGGGGTATGCAGCATTTTTCGAAAGCCTGGGGTTTCTGGTGGATGCTGTGCCTGATGGATCGGATGCCATTGCATATCTGTCTGAAAAAAAACCGGATATCATCATCGCAGATGAATCTGCGCCGGAATTCGACCCCCCTGCATTTTTAGAAAAGCAGATCTATCTCCACGACCAGTGCAAAACCATCATCATCACCTCGGAGCCAGTGGTGGACCATGCGGTGCATCTGATGAAGATCGGTGCACTGGATTATCTGATCAAACCGCTGGACATGCAGCAGCTGGAACTTTGTGTCCGGCGGGGACTGCTGCTGCACCCGGGGGGGACAAAAAACGGGGAAAAACAATATCCCCAAAAAAAACCTGTTCCCATTATTACCAGGAACCAGGCCATGCAGGACCTGTTGAAACTCGCAGAACGGGTGGCAGATTCCAGTGCATCGGTTCTGATTCAGGGCGAAAGCGGCACAGGTAAGGAATTGTTTGCCAGATACATCCATGAGAAAAGCAACCGTTCTTCCCAGCCCTTTGTGGCGGTCAATTGTGCGGCCCTGCCTGAAAATCTTCTGGAAAGCGAATTGTTCGGTCATGAAAAAGGTGCCTTTACCGGGGCCATTGCCCGGAAAATCGGCAAATTTGAACTGGCACACAAAGGCACCCTTTTTCTGGATGAGATTACGGAAATGCAGTTTCATCTTCAGTCAAAGCTGCTGCGGGTACTCCAGGAAAGGACCGTGGACCGGGTGGGCGGAACCCAGCCCGTGGCCGTGGATGTCCGGGTTATAGCAACCACCAACCGCAATGCCAGGGAGGCCGTGGAAAAAAATGATTTCAGGCAGGATCTGTTTTATCGTCTCAATACCATTCCCCTTGTGATTCCACCACTGCGGCACCGGATCAATGATGTGAAAATCCTGTGCGAGTTTTTCAGAAAAAAATTTTGTAAACTTGACAGGCGCAATGTCAAAGGAATGACAGATGCGGCCCTGGCCATACTGGAAAAGCATCCTTTTTACGGTAATGTCAGAGAACTGGAAAATATTATCCACCGCGCCGTACTCCTGGCCACCGCAAATCGTATCCAGCCACAAGACCTTTTGATGGATGATGCCGGCCCGGGGCACAATTTTGTAACCCAACCGCCAGAAGATCTTCAGCCTGACCCGGGATCCGGTTCCTTAAAGGACATGGAACAGAAAATGATCTTTAAAACCCTTGACCAGACAGAGGGAAACAGGACCCATGCTGCCAAAATTCTGGGCGTATCCGTGCGCACCCTGCGCAATAAACTCAAGGAATACAAAGAAGCCGGATGATATAAATGCAGGTGTTGATTTAAATTTCGGCATGTAATTTGCATTCTTCATCTTTTCATGACAAGTGTAATACCCCGATGCTGTTTTCAAGGGGTTCAAAAAAACAGGGGGACAGGAAAATGACAGATGCAGCATTATTCGGGCACAGATCCGGAACCCCGGACTTTGCCGGAACCCTGAATCAGGTTATAGGCAGCACCGGTCCTGATTATCCGGACAGAACAATAAAAACACATGCAGGGCGCACAGGACGTAACCAGGAAACATCCGCTTTTGTGTCATGCAGAGACCATGAAAACAAGCATGATTATCTGCATGCAGATGCCGTGTATATTGACACCAGGATGCTGCACCTGATGGAAAACAATATCACATACAAAAATACCACTGAAAAGCTGCTGCAGCAAATGACAATCATCACCCATGCCATGGGTGAAGGAGGAAAATAATTCATGGATCTGCTCAATGCATCACGGATCAGCGGCACAGCCCTGGCCGCCCACCGCACCAAATTGAATGTCATTGCTGAAAACCTGGCCAATGTGGATACCACACGAACAGAGGAAGGCGGACCATACCGCCGCAAAATGGTGATATTCAAAGGAGATGATATTGATTCGTTCCAGAGTGTTCTGGAAAAAAAACAGGCCCGCAACAAAGTAGGGGACATTGAACTGGCCCCCATAGCGTTTGATGACGAGATGAAACAAGACAATGGCAACGGGGTCCGGGTGGACGAGATTGTCCGGTCCCAGGAGGATTTCAGGCTGGTTTACAATCCTGCCCATCCTGATGCAGATCCGCAGACAGGCTATGTTCAGATGCCCAATGTGGACCATCTGACGGAAATCGCTGACATGCTGGTGGCCAAACGCAGTTACGAGGCAAGTGTTACCGCCTTGTCCGCCACAAAGGACATGATGACAAAAGCACTTGAAATAGGCAGATAAGGTATAGGCAGATAATGTATAATATCCAAGAATAACACCCATGCCTTGGCGGGCGGGTAAAGTTTTTAGCTGTTAGCTGTTAGCTGAGTACTGATGGCTGAGTACTGATGGCTTTCATATAAAAACAATAAGGAGGCGTTGTGGCAGATATCAAAGGGATCGACAACAGGATCAGCCTGCATATGGAACCGGTCAGCAGCCGGGTGCACAGACGGGACCCGGCATTCGCACAGAGACTCAAGGCGGCTGTATCAGAT
>JAABSS010000381.1 GCA_011390235.1 Desulfotignum sp. | reverse complement strand
AATTTTTTTTTACCTGACATCCCGGGCAATGGCATGTGAATGTAAGGCCGTATATATTGGCCAAGGCACCCACAGGGGGACGGAAATCGGCCAATTGAAAAGGATTGCACTACATGCGATTGACCTGATCTTGCAGGGAACGTAATGACATGAAAACAGACCGGTATTTTAACAGGGCTGAGCTGGAACAGGTGGATCAGGCGGTATTGATCTGTGAAGAACTGGTGAACAATTATTATAAGCTGTCTTCCGGCCAGTGGCTCAAAAACCGCTATGACATAAAGACAGCCAGGGGTCTGGCCCCCCATGAAAAGGTGGCAGGTCCTTTTGCCCAGGTGGTGAAATATGAGGGCAGAAAATCTGATGTGCCCCTGGGTTCCTCCCGGTTCAGTCTGTACACGGTCTGTCTTCAGGACCCTGCCATCGTGTCTGCTGTGGCATCACGCCGAAACCTGGTCCTGTTTCCGTTTCTTTTGTATGTACTGGTGCATGAACTGGTGCATGTGGTCCGGTTTCTTACGTTCAGTCACCGGTATGAACATGCATCAGAGGCATCCGTGACCCTGGCTGAAGAAAGAAAGGTGCACGGCCTCACCTATACCATCCTGCAGCCCCTGTCCATGGAAGGAATGAACCAAATATTTGATTTTTTTGAAAAATGGCGTGTTGTCCATGGCCAGTAACCCCTGGAAAAAAAATTCAAAACCTGTGTCTTGACAGGGGAAAAAGACTTGTTACTTTATCATTGATTTTTCAAGCAGTCATTTACGCTTAAAAGGGAGAAAAGGAAAATGCCGGTTTACGAGTACCAGTGTTCAGCGTGTAAACGCATTGAAGAAGCATTTCAGAAAATTTCAGACCCCCCCATGGCGGTCTGCCCCCAATGCAAGGGGCACCTTGAAAAAATTATTTCCCACAGTTCTTTTCATTTAAAGGGATCTGGATGGTATGTCACCGACTACGGCGGGACAAAAACAAAAACAGACTCCCCGGACAAGTCACAATCCGCACCTACAGAAACAACGCCTGCAGTCCCATCTGCAAAGACAAAAGATGATTCTAAATAGCAGACGTTGATCATTACAATGTAAAACCATACAACCAAACCAAAACGCAAAAAGGAGTATTGTATCATGAGTTTGAGACCACTGAGTGACAGAATTCTGGTTCAGCGTGTTGCAGAAGATGAAAAAACCAAAGGCGGGATTATCATCCCTGACACGGCAAAGGAAAAACCGGCAGAAGGCAAGGTTGTTGCCACAGGCAACGGCCGTCTGGGTGAAGATGGAAAGCTGCTGCCCATGGATGTGAAAGTCGGAGACCGGGTATTGTTCAGCAAATACGGCGGAACTGATGTGAAAATCGATGGTGAGGACTATCTGATCCTGCGCCAGGATGATGTTCTGGGAATTATTGAATAAATGTATCGCATCACGGAAAATCCTGGTCACAAAAAATCGTATTGACCATAATTTTCTGTAGATACACACATGATACCCGAAAAGCAAAAATGAAAAAATTAATATAATAAATGGAGATGAGTTAAAATGGCCAAAGAAATAAAATATGATGCCAAAGCGCGTGAAGCAATGCTCAGAGGTGTTAAGGCTCTTGCAGATGCAGTTGTTGTAACCCTGGGACCCAAAGGAAGAAATGTGGTGATCGAAAAATCCTGGGGATCTCCCACCGTGACCAAGGACGGGGTAACCGTTGCCAAGGAGATCGATCTGGAAGACAAATTTGAAAACATGGGTGCCCAGATGGTCAAGGAAGTCTCTTCCAAAACATCTGATATGGCAGGTGACGGTACCACCACAGCAACAGTTCTGGCCCGCTCGATTTATGAAGAAGGCCAGAAACTGGTGGTTGCCGGCAACAACCCCATGGGCATCAAACGCGGTATTGAAAAAGCGGTTGTCAACATTACCAAAAGCCTGGAAGCCCTTGCCAAACCCACCAAAAACCAGAATGAGATCGCCCAGGTGGGTACCATTTCCGCCAACAGTGATGAAACTATCGGCAACATCATTGCCGAAGCCATGGACAAAGTGGGCAAGGAAGGGGTCATCACCGTGGAGGAAGCCAAATCCATGGAAACCACCCTGGAAGTGGTTGAAGGCATGCAGTTTGACAGAGGTTACCTGTCTCCCTATTTTGCCACAGACACCGAAAAAATGGTGGCTGCCATGGAAAATCCCTATGTGCTGATCTGTGACAAAAAAATCTCTTCCATGAAAGACCTGCTGCCGGTGCTTGAAGAAATTGCCAAGACCGGAAAACCCCTTGTGATCATTGCAGAAGACATTGAAGGCGAAGCCCTTGCCACCCTGGTGGTGAACAAGCTGCGTGGCACCCTGAACGTGGCAGCCGTCAAAGCCCCGGGTTTTGGTGACAGAAGAAAAGCCATGCTGGAAGATATTGCCGTTCTCACCGGCGGCCAGGTGGTGTCCGAAGATATCGGCATCAAGCTGGAAAATGTTTCCGTCCAGGATCTTGGCCAGGCCAAATCCATCACCATTGACAAGGACAACACCACTATTGTCGACGGTGCCGGTTCCAGGGAAGCTCTTGAGGGCAGGGTGAAAATGATCCGCGCCCAGGTCGATGAAACTTCTTCTGACTATGACAAGGAAAAACTCCAGGA
>JAABSS010000380.1 GCA_011390235.1 Desulfotignum sp. | reverse complement strand
CAAAGACACGGCCCGGTCTCTTCCCCACATCATGCCAAGGCCCATGCCCCTGTCAGCAAGCCCCACAGGCATGCAGTGCATAAGGCTCACCGTGTAAAGAAAAGGCCCCATGGGATGGTCCAGATTGCCGGCAGGATCACTGGCTGCATCAATATCCACCATGGAGAACACGCCCCCTGGTGCCAGCATGTGGCGGACGGCCTTGAGCGCTTCCAGGGGCCGGCTCTGGTCGTGGATGGCGTCAAATGCAGTGATATAGTCATATGCCTGGAAAAAATCCGGATCATTTTGAAGCGATGCAGCATCTTTTGCCAGGAATGTGATATTTTTCAGACCCGTTTCTGCAGCCCGGATTCGGGCGGTTTCAATGGCAGGGGCATCATTGTCGATCCCGGTAAATGCGGAGGCAGGAAAATGTTCTGCCATCAGGTGCAGGGCAATACCCTGGCCGCATCCCAGATCACATACCCGGATGCCCTTTTCCATGCGGGCCACAAGAGCACCCTGTTCAACACCGGGCAGAAAATGCGAGATAAGCACCTGTCTGTGTTTGGCATGGGAAAGCTGGGCCATGAATGCCTGGAACCGGGGATAGGCTTCATAGGGTATGCCCTCCCCCCTGGAAAAATCTTCTGCCACCCTGGCCATGGCACTCTGTGTGAGCAACGGAATCTCCCGGGTATACACCCCCATGTTGCTGCTGCCGCTTTTGCGGATCAGCAGGACTGCATGTTCCGGCGGCAGAAAATACACGGCCTCTGCACTCGTGCTGTTTTGGATTTCAATAATCTGACCCGTACACATGATGCCCAGCCATTCTTGAACATAGCGCGGGTGAAGCCCGGCAGCCCGGGCCAGGTCCGGACAGGATACCGGCTGGTCCATGTCCGCCATCACCTCAAAAATTTTCAGTTGATACCCCAAAGCCAGCGCCAGGTTCAAGGCCCCGTGATTGAGAATATCGGTCAATCTGCTGCCGAAGGCTGCCTGTTTTTCCTGATCCATTATCTTTTTGTTCCCTCGCTTTTTTCGGCTGAATTTTTCATTGCCTGTTTTTTTTCACTGCGCTAATATAATCCATCTCCCCTGAAATTCAACCCGGAATGCCACATGTTTACATTCCTGGCCGGGTATAATAGAGCCAGGACAACCACATACAACTTTAATTTCTCATACCTTTCACAAGCCCCCTGGTGGTGCTTTGTGACAGGACCGTCAGATCACAATCTCGGGCCGGTCGCAAAGCACCACCAGGGGGCGGGCATTGTAAAACCAAACAATATCTTGGACATGCAATTGTCCGGCTGATCCCGGCAAAATTCTGATGGAATCCGGACCTGACATTTCATTGCCGCACCGTATGTGTGATGGTATTCAAACCTGTGCGGCAAAGGGATATTTATATGCAAACGCCCTGAAATCCGGCATTAATTTCTTGCTTTTTCCATGTGTTTCAGGTAGGTTAGCCACTTATTTTTGCTTGGGTAAAGGGGTTTTACAATGCCGGTGGTACGTCTGCACAATATTTCCAAATCTTTTGACAGCCAGAAGGTGATCGACAACCTGTGTCTGGATATTGTCAAAGGGGAATTTCTGACCCTGCTGGGCCCTTCCGGATGCGGCAAAACCACAGTCCTGCGCCTGATTGCAGGACTTGAAACCTGCGACAGCGGCACCCTTCTCATCAACGGCACAGACCAGACCCGGCTGCCTGCCTGCGACCGGGATGTCAATACCGTGTTTCAAAGCTATGCCTTGTTTCCCCACATGAACGTGTTTGACAATATCGCCTTTGGATTAAAGCTCAAAAAAATCCCGGCCCGGCAGATCCGGGAACGGGTCAAGGAAAGCCTGGCACTGGTGAAACTGGAGGGGCTGGACAACCGGCCCATCCATCAGCTGTCCGGTGGCCAGCAGCAGCGGGTGGCCATAGCCAGGGCCATTGTGAACCAGCCGTTGATCCTTCTGCTGGATGAACCCTTGAGCGCCCTGGACTACAAACTGCGCAAGCAGATGCGCCTGGATCTGCGCCACCTGCACCGGAAACTGGGCATCACCTTTGTCTTTGTCACCCATGACCAGGAAGAAGCCCTTACCCTTTCGGACCGGGTGGTGGTGATGCACAACGGGTGCATTCAGCAGACAGGCACCCCCAAAGAGATCTATGAAACCCCGGTGAACCTTTTTGTGGCCGATTTTGTGGGCGAAAGCAATATTTTCGATGCCAGGGTGACCGGCACCATGGGCACTGACATGGAAATCCAGATCCAGGGCATTACAAAGACTGTCCAGAACCGGCGCGGTTTCAAAAAAAACCAGGCGGTCAAGGTGCTGCTGCGGCCCGAGGACATGACTGTGGAACGTACCGGATATCAGTGTCCCCGGGGATTTCTGCCGGGCAAAGTGAAGGAGATGATTTACAAGGGAACCACCGTGGACCTGATCATCCGGCTGGACAACGGCCAGGATGTTTTTGTCACCCAATTTTTCAATGAAGATGACCAGGATATTTTTTATGATGTCAATGAACAGGTCTGTATTTCCTGGATAAAAGGCTGGGAGGTCACCCTGCCCCATGAATGAAAAACAGGGATTCAAATTCTTTGCCGTTTTTTTGAACATGACCTGGTTTGCCCTGTTTGTCCTGGCAC
>JAABSS010000379.1 GCA_011390235.1 Desulfotignum sp. | reverse complement strand
CAGCAGCTGCCGGCATAGTTGACGGTCAGACGTCTGAAGAGCGCATCAGACACCTGAAGCAGAATGTGATGCACCAGTGTTTGAACCATATGTCGGTAAAGGATTATTTCAGGCGTACCAATATATCGGGTCTTCCCCATGTGGCCGCTTTTGTGGGCCCCACCGGTGTGGGAAAAACCACCACCATTGCCAAGCTGGCAGCCATGCTGCGGTTCAAGCGCAAAATGCGGGTGGGACTGGTTTCTGTGGACAATTACCGGGTAGGGGCATTTGAACAGCTCAAGGCCTATGCCGGCATCATGGGGCTTTTTTGCGTGCCGGCCTTCAGCGCAGGAGATCTGGCCTGTGCCCTGGACCGGATGAAATCCATGGATATGATACTTATTGATACAGCCGGCCACAGCCATTATGACAAAGAAAAGATCAATGAAATTCTGGCATTGATGAAAGCGGATTTTGGTATTTCCGTGCATTTAACCTTGAGTGTTACTGCAGAATCCATTAATATGAAAGAAGCAGCACAGGCATTTTCAGTGTTCAATCCTGAAACCTATGTGTTCACCAAAATTGATGAAGCAAAACGGTGCGGCAAGATCCTGGATCAGATCAATGACATGAATCTGCCGGTTTCCCTGATCACCAACGGCCAGAAAGTGCCCGAGGATTTAATTGTACCGGACAGACAGACCCTGGTGAAAACCATTCTGGGCAAAAATACCAAAGGAGAGGTGTAAGGGTGGATCAGGCAAAAGGGCTCAGGGATATTGCAAAAACCGATGTACTGGCAAGGAGAAAAACACGTATGCCATCCCATGAAAAACAATATCCCCGGGTCATTGCCGTGACATCGGGGAAAGGCGGTGTGGGCAAGACGAATATCGTGGGAAATCTGGCGGTGGCCATGAGCCAAAAAGGCATGCAGGTGGTGATCATCGATGCGGATGTGGGCCTGGCCAATATTGATATTGTTTTCAACCTGCGCCCGGAATACACCCTGCGCCATGTGATTTCCGGGGAAAAAACCCTGGAAGAGATAATGATTACCACCCGGCACGGCATCCGCATCATTCCCGGGGGATCCGGGTTTGCCAACCTGACCCGGTTGAATGAAGGACAGAAACTGACCCTGCTGGGAGAATTTGAATCCCTGGCAGACCAGGCTGATATTATCCTGGTGGACACCGGGGCGGGCATCTCTTCCAATGTTTTGTATTTCAATGCCGCATCTGATGAATGTATTGTCATTGCCACCACTGAACCCACCTCTATTACAGATGCCTATGCCATGATGAAAGTGATGTCAAAAGAATACAAAACCCGGTATTTTAAACTGATTGTCAACATGACGGAATCTGAAAAAGATGCCAAACGGGTGTTTGGATCTTTGAGCAATGCCCTGGACAAATTTTTAAAAGATGTGGTACTCACCTATCTGGGGCATATTCCCTTTGACAGACGTCTGCAAAAAGCGGTGCAGAAACGCAGCCTTGTTCTGGATGAAGCCCCGGATGCTGCAGCAGCAAAATCTCTGGAAACCATTGCTTCCGCCATTTTACATCAGGAAAAATCCGACCACGCCCGGGGAAATCTGACTTTTTTTATGAACAAGGTGTTTCAGACAGCCACATGATCGGATGGTTTATGGGGTTATGAGAAAAAAGCGATCCGCAGCAGAAGCAAAACACCATGCCTGGCGGCAGAAAACGATTGTTGAACATGCTTTTCTGGTAAAGCATATTGCAGCAAGGTTTGCGGTGCGCCTGCCTGCCTGCGTGATGTTTGATGAACTGGTGTCAGCCGGTTCCTTAGGCCTGATCGATGCGGTGGACAAGTTTGATCCCTCCAGACATGTGAACCTTAAAACCTATGCCCGGTACCGGATCAAAGGGGCAATTCTGGATGAACTCAGAAGCCGGGATACCTGTTCCCGGTCCATGCGCAAAAAGATCCAGGACATCAGCCGGGCAGTAAAGGAAATTGAGGATAAAAAAGGGGCTTCGGCAACAGACCAGGAAGTGGCCGATGCACTGCAGGTGGATCTCGGGACCTATCAGGACATGCTCACCGATATTCACGGGGCTGCCGTGCTGAGTCTGGATGATTTCATTAAAACAAAGAAAAACGAGTCCTATTCCCAGACCCGTTTTCAGTCCGGGCTCAAGGAACAAGACACCCCTGCCGATCATTTTGACAGGGCGGAACTCACCCGGGTGCTGGCCCAAACCATTGAAACCTTGAGCAAAAAAGAACAAATGGTGGTGTCATTGTATTATTATGATGAGCTGACACTCAAGGAAATCGGAGAGGTACTTTCGCTGACTGAATCGCGTATCTGTCAGATTCATACAGCGGTTCTGGTGAAACTGCGGGCAAGACTCCAGGATTATTGAGCTGAGAAAATAAAAAAAATACAGGGCAAAGAGGTGGTTGATGGCAGATCCCAATCAAGACCAGGACGATCTTGTATCCCAGGATGATATTGATAAACTTCTGGCATCCTCTTCCATTGAAGAAGCGGAAGAAAGTCTGGAAGCCGTGGATATATCCTCTGAAAGCGATGACATGGGGGAGTTGTCCCAGGATGACATTGACAGCCTCATGGGCGGCCAGACGGCTGCAGTGGAAACAGATGATGCGGAAGAAGACAGCGAATTGTCCCGGGAT